>NZ_CAMKXG010000008.1 GCF_946477055.1 Lonsdalea britannica
GCTAAACGGCGATTGGCGTGCTGGCTACGCTCACTTTGCACCCGTACGCTGATGCCGCTGGCGACATGCGTCGCGCGAACGGCAGACTCCGTCTTATTGACATGCTGACCACCGGGACCAGAAGAACGGAGCGTCTCGATACGGATTTCTCCGTCAGTGAACGTTTGCTGTGGGGTGAAACGCTGCACGCCGATAAACCAGTTCTTACGCCCGGGACCTTTACGCCAGGGACTGGGACAAACCCACTGCAACGTCCCGCACCATGCGTCCGCCAGCGCTTCCTCGGCGTCGCCCTGCAGTAGAACCAACGCGGATCTCAGCGTTCCCGGCCGGTCCCCGGATTCGCTTTCGACCATCTCCAACGTGACGGACAACGCGTGTGCTTCGCGCGTCAGCGTGTGTAAAGCCTTGGCGGTCGCCAACATGCACTCATCAGGCCCTTGCGCGGCGGAGAGTTGCAGAAAAATCATGCGGCACCTCCCCGCGTTTTATACGTTAACAACGGCTTCAAACGCGCGATCGGCGTGATCAGTCCCGCCCCTTCCAGAGACGCGATCACCGTATCAATCGACTTGTACGCCTGAGGCGCCTCCTGAAACATCAGCTGTATATCCTGACAGATGACGCGACTCCCCAGCGCGGTACGCGCCAGATCCTGCATGCTGTAGCGCTGCTCCAGGCGCGCCTTGCATTCGGTACGCATCCATTTGCGGCCTGCGCCGTGCGCCAGTGAGTACAGACTGACTGCATCGGGCCGCGGCTGTACCAGATAGCTGTAATCGCCGCGAGAGCCGGGGATGACGACCGGACCGGCATCGGACGGCGTGGCGCCCTTGCGGTGCAGCCACCCGGCCTCGCCGTCGATGGTGGTCGACGTCACCAGATTGTGAGCCACATCCAGCAGGGCTTCGCCGTCCGTGTGCCACCGTTGCAACATACGCAGGGCAATGCACTGCCGATTAACCTCGGCAAAGCGCAGCGCCTGTTGATGCTGCCGCCAGTAATCATCAGCGTCGGGCGTCCCCTCCCGCAGACCTTGATGCCCGTGCTTTCGTACGTGCTGCTCCAAAATGGCCTGACCTAGCCCTCGCGACCCGCTATGCACAAGCAGCAAGAGTCGCCGGGCGTCCGGCATCATTTCTTCAAAGAGTGACGGCTGGTAGACCTGATCCACCTGTTGCAGCTCGGCAAAATGATTACCGCCGCCAAGGGTGCCAAGAGAAAACCGGTGCGGCAGCATATCGTCGTCGAGGTCCGGCACGTCGTCCAACGGACCATCGATATTGCCCAATCTTTTCTCCAGCTTATCCAGAGAAATTTTGCCGGCAGATAAGCCGGTGCGCCATAACGCCATACCACAGCCGATATCGTTACCGACCAGCGCAGGGTAAAAACGGCGGAGAGAGAAAAAAGCGGCCCCAATGGGATAGCCGCGCCCCGGATGCAGGTCCGGCATGCCGGACACCCGCGCCATATCCGGCAGACCGGCTGTAGCGGTCAATTGCTGAATGGCGGTATCATCAATCCAGGTGTTTTGCGACGCGATCACATTCACGCGCGCAGAAATAGAGCGAATTGTATTGCCCATAGATCAATCCTAATGATCAATTGAAAAAGATTTCGTGGGCAGGCAGAAGCCGGAACAAGACGCAAAGAAACAGAAAACTGCGGTGATTAATCCTGACATTGCCTGCAAAGGGTTGAATGTGAATAAGTCATACTGAACCTCCTTTGCAATGCGATAGGTGAGTGGAAATGAAAACAGCAGAATATTACGACTGCGATAAGGCAATTGGCAAGCAAAAAACGACAGCCATTAGCCAATCCACCAGCGAAAAGCGCTACATAAAAGGCGAAAAACCAGCAGAGTCATCCACGCACCAGCAGGCAGCGAAGATGCTGTTGACGAGGCCTCAGCCTTTTCAGCGAACATGTTCAGCGATTTTCTTTTTGGCGCACAGCGCATTACAACGGACACGTCAGCGACTGGCGATATTTTCATGTTCTCTGCTACTCTCCGCCTGCGGCTTGAACACGCCAGAACCCGCGCCGCCGCCCGGTCAACAGGCGATTGAAATCACACGGCAGCAAAGCTTTTCACTGGATAGAATCGACACGCTTTCTGTTACCGTGCGGGGGAGTCCCGATGACGCGGACCGAGAAGTGAAGCGCCAGGCTAATCAGCGCGGCGCGCAGTATTACCGGATTGTCAGCCGGATGGAGAGCGAGGCGCTCAACCCCGGCGTCTGGAGAGCCTTTGCCGTGCTATACAGGCAGCCGACGGTCCAGAAACCCTGAAACCACCCGATTGAGAGGATGTAATGAAGAAAATATTGGCCATCGCCGTTCTGCTGTTCAGTGCGGGTTCCGCCACGGCAGCCACCGCGCCCTGCCGCAGCCTGGAATGGAATTTATGGGTAGAGTCCGAACTGAATATCCTCGGCCAATCGCAGATCAGCGTGCAGATTGGTTCGACGACCTGGCAGCAGGCGGTAGAGAGTAAGCTGGCGGCGAAATCCTGGCCGAACAAGACGTCGGTACTGTGGTGTAATGCGGTAGAACAGCGCATCGCGGCCAAAGCCTCGTCGACCGCCGCCAAATAAGCGAATCATCCAGCGGGAGCCAGCTTGCTCCCGCCATCATATCCCGTCTTAGCTGCGCTGGCGCACCGCTTCGAACAGGCATACACCGGTAGCGACCGACACGTTCAGCGAAGAAACGCTGCCCGCCATCGGAATGCTGATCAGCTCATCGCAATGCTCGCGCGTCAATCGACGCATTCCTTCACCTTCCGCCCCCATCACCAGCGCCATCGGGCCGGTCAGCTTGCTTTGATACAGCGTATGGTCAGCCTCGCCCGCCGTTCCCACAATCCACACGTTGTGCTCTTGCAGCAAACGCAGCGTACGCGCCAGATTGGTCACGCGAATCAGCGGCACGCTTTCCGCTGCGCCGCAGGCGACTTTCTTCGCCGTGGCGTTCAGCTGTGCGGAACGGTCGCGCGGAACAATCACCGCGTTCACGCCCGCGGCATCAGCGCTACGCAGGCAAGCGCCCAGATTATGGGGGTCGGTCACGCCGTCCAGCACCAGCAGGAACGGTGCTTCGTGGGCAGCCAGCAGCTCAGGCAGATCGTTTTCCTGAAGCTGTCGCCCCGGCTTAACGTTGGCGATGATCCCCTGATGTACGGCACCCTCGACTTTGCTGTCGAGCCACTGGCGGTTGGCGACCTGCACGGCGATGCCGTTGGATTCCAGCTCGGCGACAACCGGCTGCAGACGACGGTCTTCCCGACCTTTCAGAATGAAGACTTCGAGAAAACGCTGTGGGTCGCGCTCCAGCAGGGCTTTAACCGCGTGGATACCGTAAATAATTTCGCTCATTGATACTCTTTTGACAGATAGAACGGGCGGTAAACCGCCCGCGATGTTGATAATGGAGACGCTTCGCTGCGCCTGACGACACGCTCATCAGCCAGGTTTTCCCCTCGCCGACGCTGCGCTTGCCGTCAGGCGTCAGACCTATTCCGCGGCGGGCTTTTTGCCTGCGCGCTTGGCCTTGGTGGCGGCAGCGATCTTACGCGTTTTCTGCGCGTTCTTTTTGGTTCTGGACGGCGTTTTTTTCCCGCCGTCAGCTTTCTTGGCGCCGTCTTTATCGTTGCGGAACGCGCTGTCCGGCTCAAAGTTAACGTGCTTGTTGGCAGGCTTGCGACGACGAGGGGATTTATTGTCTTTCCCGTCGCCCTGCTTCATCCGGTCACGCGCCGTTTTCCCTTCGCCGCGCACTTTGCGCGTGGAAGAGACCAGTGCGAAGTCGATATTGCGCTCGTCCATATGCACCGCTTCGACGCGGATTTCGACTACGTCGCCCAAGCGGTAAACCTGACCGCGTGATTCGCCAATCAGACGCTGGCCGATATTATCATAGCGATAGTAGTCGTTATCCAGCGACGAGACGTGAACCAGCCCGTCGATAAACAGATCGTTGAGACGGACGAAGAAGCCGAACCCGGTAACGCTGGAGATCACGCCGGTGAAGACTTCGCCCACATGATCCTGCATGAAGTCGCATTTCAGCCAGTCCGCAACGTCACGCGTCGCTTCATCCGCACGGCGTTCCGTCATGGAACAGTGCTGACCCAGTTGCAGGCATTCCGCCATATCGCTATGCCAGCCGCCGGTCGCGGTGGAACGCGCTTTACGGTCGCTCAACAGATATTTGATCGCCCGGTGCAACGAGAGATCGGGATAGCGGCGGATCGGCGAGGTGAAGTGCGCATAGGACGTCAGCGCCAGCCCGAAGTGGCCGCGGTTTTCCGGATCGTAAACCGCCTGCTTCATCGAACGCAGCAGCATGGTCTGCAACATGTCGCGGTCCGGACGGTCGGCCAGCTGCGTCATCAGCTCCGCATAGTCCTGAGGCTGGGGCTTCATACCGCCTTTCAGCGTCAGACCCAGCTCGCCCAGCACGCTGCGCAGCGCCAGAACGTGGTCTTCGGTAGGACGATCGTGGACGCGGAATAGCGCAGGCTCTTCATGTTTCTCAACGAACTTGGCCGCCGCGATATTCGCCAGGATCATGCACTCTTCAATCAGCTTGTGCGCGTCGTTACGCACCACGGCTTCCACGCGATCGATACGGCGATCGGCGTTGAAAATAAACTTCGCCTCTTCCGTTTCAAACGCGATGCCGCCTCGCTGTTCACGGGCTTTATCCAGCACTTTGTACATCTCGTGCAACTCTTCCAGCGCGCCGACCAGCGGCTGGTAATGCGCGCGCAGCGCTTTGTCGCCCTGCAGAATGTTCCACACCTTGGTATAGGTGAGACGCGCGTGAGAGCTCATCACCGCTTCGTAGAATTTGTAGGAAGAAAGACGTCCCTGCGCGGAGATGGTCATCTCGCACACCATGCACAGACGATCCACCTGCGGGTTCAGGGAGCACAGGCCGTTGGAAAGCGCTTCCGGCAGCATCGGCACAACCTGAGACGGGAAGTAAACCGACGTGCCGCGGGCGCGCGCTTCGGTATCAAGCGGCGTCTCCGGGCGTACGTAGTAGCTCACGTCCGCAATTGCCACCCAAAGACGCCAGCCGCCGCCGCGTTTCTTCTGGCAGAAAACGGCATCATCGAAGTCACGAGCGTCTTCGCCATCAATGGTGACTAACGGCAGCTGACGCAAATCGATGCGACCCTGTTTGGCGCTCTCAGGCACCTCGCTGCTGTATTCGCCGACCTGTTCTTCCACTTCCGGCGGCCAGGCGTGCGGAATATCATGGGTGCGCAGTGCGATGTCCACCGCCAGCCCGGTCCCCATGTTGTCGCCCAGCACTTCCACAATCTTACCGATCGCTTTGGAGCGACGCGTGGCACGCTGCATCAGCTCGACTACCACGACCGATCCCATACGGGCGGTGGATACCGCCTCAGGCGGGATCAGGATATCGAAGCTCAGACGACTGTCGTCCGGCACCACGAAGCCCGTACCGGCTTCGGTAAAGTAACGGCCGACGATCTGGCTAGTCCGCGGCTCAAGAACGCGGACGATACGTCCTTCTCTGCGGCCTTTACGGTCTTCGCCGAGGGGCTGGGCCAGTACGACGTCGCCGTGTATCGTTGTTTTCATCTGTTCGGCAGACAGGTACAGGTCGTCCTTGCGACCCTCGACGCGCAGGAAACCGAAGCCGTCGCGATGGCCCATGACCGTACCGCGAAGCAAATCCAGTTTTTCAGGCAGGGCGTAGCATTTACGGCGGGTGAAGACCAGCTGGCCGTCACGCTCCATCGCTCTCAGGCGGCGACGCAGCGCTTCTTGTTGTTCGTCAGACGTCAGTTCCAGATCTTTGGCCAGTTCTTCACGACTGATAGGGGTATCTCGCTTGGCGAGGTGCGCCAGAATGTATTCTCGGCTAGGAATCGGTGATTCGTATTTTTCTGCTTCTCGTTCGAGAAATGGGTCTTGTGACATTAAGTTTCCTCCGTTGTCATCGGCAGGTGGCTGAACGGATTGCTTATTCAACCAGAAGTAATTGGTATAGCGGCGGATTTTCTTTCACCATATCAGCCAGCGTGTAACTGTCCAGCTCCTGCAGGAAACTCTGCACTGCCTGATGAAGGGCCTGCTTGAGACGGCAGGCGGAAGTTATGTGACACGCATCGCGATCGCAGTTGACCAAGGTCAGCGGCTCCAGTTCTCGCAATACGTCGCTGAGGCGGATGGTAGCCGGGTCCCGGCCCAGTCGGATGCCGCCATTTTTTCCACGGACCGCGTTAATCAGCCCGGCGCGGCTCAGTTGATTGATAATTTTGACCATATGATTGCGTGAGAGGCCGTAAACGTCGGTCACCTCGGTAATACTGGTCATTTTTCCTTCCGGCAACGACGCCAGATAGATCAGCGCTCGCAGGCCATAATCCGTAAAACGTGTTAACTGCACATTCACCTCTGGGGACATTTTCGGGTGTCGCTGAGGAAGCCGCCCCGTGCTTTCAGGTTCCCCGCCGTGCTACGCAACCACACAATCGTAAACGGCATCTCACACTACATGCTCATTTTTTATCAGCAGATAATAAACCAGCGGCAAACATCAGGGCCAATTATTTAACGTTTAACGACAATTTCACTTCATTTTGCCCTCTTTTGGCTCCGCCATAAGATAAGGGAATCCTGTTTCCTGCCCTCATCGCTCTTCTGATATGTTCTGATTCCACTCTTCTTGTGGCCTTATCCCATGAGTACACCTCGTTCGAACACGAACAGTGCGCACCCACCTGAGCGTACAGAGGTTACGTCAGGGTACCGAGCGCTGCCCAGATTCAACAGGGTCAGTCAGGGACAGATTCTTATTTATAGCAGGCAACGTCCGGCGGCGTTGCAGTGATGCCGCCCGTGATTTTTCTACACACAGGGAATCGACATCATGCGTTTGAAGAACCTCTCCATTCGTACCGGTCTTTTATCGTTGTTAACGCTTATCACCCTGCTGCTGCTTATCGTCAGCGGCATGGGCATCCACGCCATTAATCAAAGCCGACAATCGCTCGGCGCGCTAAACCACATTCAGGGCATACAGCTGGGCGGCCTGATGAGCGGTTATAACCTCACGCTGCAGGCGAGAGCCTCGGCCACGCTGGCCGTCCGGAAAATCGAGATAGGGCTGCTCGATATCGGCGCGCAGGAAACCGAACGCCTGACCCGCGAGGTCCAGAGCGCCACAAACGTTATCCAGCAGTTTTCCCAGACCGACAATGCGTCGGAGGAAGGACTCACGCTGGCGAAGAACGTCGCGACATCCTATCAACGCTATCTGGAACAGGGCCTCAACCCGATGGTGGAATCGCTGCAAAAACAGTATACGGACGAATACTACACGCTGTTGGAAAGCAATCTGACGCCGCTGTCGATGGCGTTCGACAGCGCGATTCAAGCGTTTCGAACCTATGCGCAGCAGCAGGCGGTTGACCGTATTCAGGACGCCGAACATAACGAACGCGTCATGCTGTTGCTGATTAGCGTAGCGGGCCTGCTATCGCTGCTGCTGGTGTTTCTTGGCTGGATGGCGCTGCGGCATATGCTGCTCAAGCCGCTCGACCGGGCGGTTGACCAGTTGGAACAGGTGGCGGCGGGCGATCTGACGCAGCGGATTCCGGCGGGCGGCGATAATGAGCTGGGCCGACTGAGCGACGCCATTGAGCGCATGCAGCTCGCGCTGCTGGCGTCGGTCGAACAAGTGCGAGACGCCAGTACTCACATTGACCGCGGCAGCCATGAACTCACGTCCGGCAACCGCCACCTCGAAGAGCGTACCGAAGCCTCAGTGGCCGCACTCGAGCAGACCGCAGCCAGCCTGGAACAGCTCAGCGCGACGGTCAAACACAACGCCGACAACGCCACGCTGGCGCATCAGTTGACCGATAAAGTCTCGGACACCACCGACCGGGGCAACGAATCGGTGTGCTACGTCATTGAGAAAATGCAGGAAATCGCCAATAGCGCCAAACGCATCAGCGACATCCTCGGCGTCATCGACGGCATCGCATTTCAGACCAACATTCTGGCGCTGAACGCGGCCGTGGAAGCGGCTCGCGCCGGAGAACAAGGCAAAGGATTCGCGGTAGTGGCGAGCGAGGTCCGCAATCTGGCCCAGCACAGCGGACAGGCCGCCAAGGAAATTCGAACGCTGATCATGGATTCGCAGACCCACGTGACCGAGGGGCTGACGCTGGCCTCACAGGCGGGCGAGACCATGGACGAGGTATCCGGCGAGATTAACCGCATCACCAGCCTGATGAAAGAAATCTCCTATGCGTCTCAAGAGCAGCACCGCGGCATCGAGCAGGTCAACATCGCCTTTACTCAGATAGACAAAGTCGCTCAGCAGAACGCCGCGCTGGTCAAAGCTTCTGCCACGACGACCGAATCGCTGGAAGCGCAATCCCGCCACTTGGTGGAAGCGATGGCGATGTTCCGCATCGGCGATAAGCTCCCGCTACTGCCCTGATCCCCGACCGTCGTCGCCGTATTCGCGGCGGCGACCTTTTATCGCCCCGCCCTCGTTCTTTCCATCGCAACGCCCCTCGAGTCCTCACGACTCGCCTGTCGATATCAGTGCAACTATCGGGCAAAACGCACAATCATAGAGCGGTTACCGGAAATAAAGACGAAAAAACCGGGCAAACTGCACAATACTCATTGTATCCACTGCCTGCTTTCTTCGGTTCAGAAAACAGGCACGTTAATTGCTCTGTTAACTCAGGTCTCCCCCCTACTTACGTTAAACAGAGGTCATCGTCATGTCAGAACCGAATGAGTTTCCCTTGAGTGAAACGCCCAAGAATCAGCGCAAAGGGTTGCTCTCGATCTCGATGGTGTTGTTCAGCTTTACGTTTTTTACGGGCACGATGTTCGCGGGCGGTAAGCTGGGCGTCGCCTTCCCCTTAGTCGACATGCTGTGGATCGCCACCATCGGCAATCTGCTGCTGGCGCTGTATGCCGCCTCGTTAGGGCTCATCGCCGCCCGCAGCGGCCTCAACTCCGTGCTGATGGGGCGCTTCTGTTTTGGCGAAGCGGGCAGCAAGCTGTCGGACTTTCTGCTCGGATTCGCCGAGCTGGGCTGGTACGCCTGGGGCACCGCCACCCTCGCTATTTCGCTGGTAAAGCTATTGGATCTGCCGCCGGGATATACCGTTCCTCTGATGATTTTGTTCGGGCTGGGTTTCTCCATTACCGCGCTGGCGGGTTTTAAAGGGCTCGACATTCTGTCCCGTATTTCGGTGCCGCTGATGTTTATCCTGCTGGTGGCATCGATGTGGATCGCCACCCGCGACGCGGGCGGCTGGAGCGGCCTGACCCATATTTCACCGTCTAATACCATGACCTGGTCCGCCGCGATAACAATGGTGTTCGGCACCTTCGCCAGCGGCGCCACGCAGGCCACCAACTGGACCCGGCTGTCACGCAGCGGCAAAATCGCCGTCGGCGCCAGCATCATCAGCTTTCTGGGCGGCAACGGCCTGATGATCGTCTCCGGCGCCTGGTGCGCCATCGTCTATCAGCAGGCGGATATCGTCGCGGTGATGATGCTTCAGGGGCTGTCGGTCGCGGCCGTGATTATGCTGTGCCTCAACCTGTGGACTATTCAGGGACCGACGCTCTATAACGTCTCCGCCGCCGCCTGCCACCTGTTGCGCAGCGAACGTCGCCGGACGCTGACTCTCGTCGGCGCGGCCATCGGCATCCTGCTAGCCATCGGCGGCATGTACGAAATGCTGATCCCGTTTCTGGTGCTGCTGGGTTCCATCATCCCGCCCATCGGCGGCGTCATCATGGCCGACTACTGGTTTCGCTACCGCGGCCACTATCCGGCGATCCAGCAGACCGTGTTGCCGCGCTTTAACGTCAACGGACTGGCCGCCTACGCCATCGGCGCCGCGCTGGCCTACTTCTCGCCGTGGATTGCCCCGCTGGTCGGCATCGCGGCCTCCGCCAGCCTGTACATACTCTTCACGCTGTTGAGCGGACGCCGCGCGCCCCTGACGCAACGAGAGGAGCAGCCATGAGTTTGAGCATCAGTGAAATTCTGTCGCTGCCGGGGCTGGAGCCATTGCAGCTACGCGGCGGCGCGCACAACATTCATCGCGCGGTGCGGTGGTACTACGTGGCGGAAAATGAAGGGATCGCCGAATGGATCATGGGCGGCGAACTGGTCTTCGTCACCGGGATCAACCACCCGCGCAACGAAGAAAACCTGTTGCAGCTACTGCGTGAAGGACACCAGCACGGTATCGCGGGCATGGTGATCCTCACCGGAGAAGCCTTTATTCATGCGATCCCCGACGCGGTTATCGCGCTCGCGGACACGCTGGGCATTCCATTGATAGAGCAGCCCTATTCGCTCAAGATGGTGATCGTCACCCAGTTGGTCGGCACCGCGCTGGTCCAGCGAGAAGCGACGCTGCGATCTCAAAGAGACATTCTGATCCAGCTGCTGACCGGCGAGTACCCGAGCCTGGCAATCGCCAGCCAGCGCGCCAGCCATCTCCACCTCGCGCTGGAGCAGCCGCGTCGGATCGCCGCGCTGCGGCTAAGCGGCACGCAAACGTTGTTCAATGCGCACGATCCCATTGCGGCCGAAACGCAGTTGCAGTCGGCCCGACAGCAGATCCAACAGCAGCTGGAGGCGGATCTGGCCAGCCACGATCCCGGGCTGCCGCTGATCGTCCTGGGCGAACTGTTTATTCTGCTGTTGCCCGACGACGATCAGCCATTCCGGCGCAGCAAACAGCGGCTGCAACACCTTCAGCAAACGATCGACAATCAGATCCGTCCCCTGCGTCTGTTCAGCGGTATCTCATCCACGGTGATCTCGGCGGCGCACTACCGGCAGGGATTGATCGAAGCGCGGCGCGCGCTGGATGTCACGGAGAGCATGCAGCCGGACAAAGGCCAGTGCGACTATAGTGAGCTGGGCGTGCTTAAACTGCTCACCGCCGTCAAAGAGCCCGAGCTGGTCACGCAGTTCATGAAGGAGACGCTGGGGATGCTCTTCGAGCCGCACCGCAAGCATCCGCATCAGCTGGTGGAAACGCTCGACGCCGTGCTGCAGGAAAACGGCAATCTGATCAAAGCCGCCGAGCGGCTGCATATCCATCGCAACACGCTGCACCAGCGTTTGCAGCGCATCGAACAACAGTCAGGGAACGCGTTGAGCGATCCCCAGTTTCGCTTGAATGCGTCGGTCGCTTTGCTGGTCTGGCGTATGTCCAATGCACAACAACAGGAGTTGTTATGAAGATTATCAATGCCGCCCTTCGCCATCAGCCGGGCCTCTACACGCTGAGCTTTCACGACGGCCTGATCGCCGCCATCGAGCCGCAGAGCGGTCCGATGACGGCCGCGCCCGAGGACATCGATGCGGGCGAACGGCTGGTGATCCCGCCGCTGGTCGAGCCGCATATTCACCTCGATGCGACGCTGACCGCCGGTGAACCTGAGTGGAACATGAGCGGCACGCTGTTCGAAGGCATTGAACGCTGGAGCCAGCGTAAAGCCACCATCACCCACGAAGATACCAAGCGCCGGGCGCACAGTACCATCGGCCTGCTGCGGGATCATGGCATCCAGCATGTACGCACCCACATCGACGTGACCGACCCTACGCTGGGCGCCTTGAAGACCATGCTGGAAGTCAAAGAGGAAGCGCGCGATCTGATCGATTTGCAGATCGTCGCGTTTCCGCAGGAAGGGATCGAGTCGTTCCCCGATGGCCGTCAGCTGATGGAACAGGCTATCGACATGGGCGCCGACGTCGTGGGCGGGATCCCGCACTTCGAAAATACCCGCGAACAGGGCGTAAGCTCAGTGAAGTTTCTGATGGATTTGGCGGAGCGTCGCGGATGTCTGGTGGATGTTCACTGCGATGAGACCGACGATCCTCAGTCACGCTTTCTGGAAGTGCTGGCCGAAGAAGCGCGCGTGCGCGGCATGGGCGAGCGCGTCACCGCCAGCCACACGGTGGCGATGGGTTCCTATGATAACGCCTACTGCTCCAAGCTGTTTCGTCTGCTCAAGCGCTCCGGCATCAGCTTTGTCTCCTGCCCGACGGAAAGCATCCACCTGCAAGGCCGTTTCGACACCTTCCCGAAACGGCGCGGCATCACCCGCGTCGCCGAACTGGACCGTGCCGGGATGAACGTCTGTTTTGGGCAGGACTCCATCAAAGACCCGTGGTATCCGCTGGGCAACGGCAATCTGCTGCGGGTGCTGGATGCCGGGCTGCATATCTGTCACATGATGGGCTACAAAGACCTACAGCGCTGCCTAGACTTCGTGACCGATAACAGCGCTAAAGCGATGCATCTGGGAGAAAATTACGGTCTGGTCGTCGGCCGACCCGCCAATCTGCTGATTCTGGATGCGGAAAATGATTACGAGGCCGTGCGTCGTCAGGCCAAGGCGCTGGTGTCCATACGCCACGGTAAGGTGATCATGCGTCGTACGCCCGAGCGCATCGACTACGTTTAAGCGCTAGTTCCGGGCGGGGTTATCCCGTCCGGAACGGCTTTCGGCGTTACAGCGCGCTTAGAGAGTAAGACTGCTGTTCCTGAGATCCATCGGAGTAGATTTCGCTAATGTCGAGCGCATCGCCGTGAATGCGGTAGGTGATGATTTCATCGGCGGGATCGTTGCGCCAACGTCCGATACTGTCGGGATTGTTACTGGCCCACAGCACGCGATTGTCCGCCACTTTGCATTTGATCGCCCAGCGGGAGCGGTCGCCGGGCCGGAAGTAGTGTACGTAGGCGATGCCGTTTTCGACGTTGTCGAGCTTCATGATCTGGGTACTACGTCCAAAAATTAACGAGGTGGTCGCTTTGCAAATTTTGCCGATAGGCGGGGACGAGGGAGCGGCGGCGCGGGCTGAATCAGCCATAAAGGGAAGGAGCAAGGCGACACCGACGGTCGCGATTGTTTTCTTTTTATTCATTGAAAATTCCATGTAAATAGCGGTCACCGTTTAATCTGTCGAACAATGCAAACTGGCAGGTTGACGCCGAACCCATTCAGCTTGCAGGTTTTTAGCTTAGACCAAACTCTTCCATACGCGCGTTTTTTAATGCATTAAAGAACTCAGCCCGCCGGACAGGTTACCCTTCAAGGTGCAGATCCGGGTCATTCTGTTTTACACTATCTGCCGAACCGATATTTCAAATCACACATAAGCCTCCTGAATGACTATGAGCACGAACCTTACGACACAGACTGTGCAGCAGAATCTAGAAGGCGTCAGGCAGCAAATTTCAGCGGCGGCCGAACGCTGCGGACGCCTTCCCGAAGATGTCACGCTGCTGGCCGTCAGCAAAACCAAACCCGTCAGCGCGATTGAAGCGGCGATCGAAGCCGGACAGCGCGCCTTCGGCGAAAACTATGTCCAGGAAGGCGTGGACAAAATCCTGCATTTTCGCGCCGCTCAGCCTGATATGCCGTTGGAATGGCACTTCATCGGTCCTTTGCAGTCCAACAAGAGCCGGCTGGTGGCGGAGCACTTCGACTGGTGCCACACTATCGATCGCCTGCGCATTGCGCAGCGCCTGAACGATCAGCGACCGGACGAGCTGCCGCCGCTCAATGTCCTGCTACAGGTTAATATCAGCCAGGAAGCGAGCAAGTCCGGCATGATGGCGGACGCCTTGCCCGCGCTGGCCGCCAGCGTCGCGGCGATGCCCCGCCTGCGCCTGCGCGGCCTGATGGCGATCCCCGCGCCGGAAAGCGACTATGAGCGACAGCTCGCCGTTTTCCGCCAGCTGTCCGATCTTTTTCAGCCGCTCAGGAGCCGTTATCCTCAGGTGGATACCCTTTCCATGGGGATGACCGACGACATGCCGGCGGCCATTGCCGCAGGCAGCACGCTGGTCCGCATTGGCACGGCGATTTTTGGCGCGAGAGATTACTCCGCCGCCTAACGCTTAACAGACACCCGACTACAGCGAGAATCCGATGGAACACCGTAAAATTGCCTTTATTGGCGCAGGTAACATGGCGCAGGCCATTATTGCTGGCTTAATCGACGGCGGTTATCCCGCCACACACATTGCCGTGAGCGCCCCGACGGCGACGCGTCGCGATGCGTTGGCCAGAGAGTATGGCGTTATCAGTTCCGGCGACAACGTCGACTGCGTACAACAGGCCGACGTCGTGGTACTGGCGGTGAAACCTCAGCTGATGGGAGACGTGTGCTCAGCGCTGGCGTCGAACGTCGACTTCAGCAACAAGCTGGTGCTGTCCATCGCCGCAGGCGTCAGCGTCGCCCGTTTTGAGGCGCTGCTGGGCAAACCGTTGAATATCGTCCGGATCATGCCTAACACGCCGTCTCTGGTCTGTAAGGGGATGAGCGGACTGTATGCGCCCGACAACGTGAGCAAGGCTGACCGCGACTTTACCAGCAGCCTGATGAGCAGCGTCGGCGAAGTCTGCTGGGTTGATGAGGAAGCGCAGATTAACGGCGTCATCGCCGCCGCGGGCAGCGCTCCGGCCTACTTCTTCCTGTTTATGGAAGCCATGCAGCGGGAAGCCGAACGTCAGGGATTCGATACCCAGACGGCACGCCAGCTGGTTCAGCAGGCCGCCACCGGCGCCGCCGCGCTGGTCGCCGCCAGCCCGGACAAAGCTTTGTCTACCCTGCGTGAAAATGTCACCTCCAAGGGCGGCACCACGGCGGAAGCGCTGCGGGTATTCAACGAACAGCATCTGGCTGAAACCGTGTCGGAGGCCATGCAGGCCGCCGTCGCTCGCGCCAAAGAAATGGAAAAGCTGTTTTAATCGTGGCCTTTTCCACACACGACCTCATCCTCTGACCCGAAAGGAACCGTTGCATTTATGCTTACTCTGACGTTTCTAGTCAAAACGCTAATCGACCTGTATGTGATGGTGCTGCTGTTGCGCATCTGGATGCAGTGGTCGCGCAGCGATTTTTATAATCCGCTGTCGCAGTTCGTGGTCAAACTGACCCAGCCGATCGTCGGACCGCTGCGCCGCATCATCCCCTCGCTCGGCCCCATCGATAGCGCATCGCTGCTGCTGGCGTTTCTGCTGACGACCCTGAAATACCCGTTGCTGCTGCTCATCCAGGTCGGCACCCTGTCGCTCAGCCCGTTGAATCTGCTGGTTGGGCTGCTGTCGCTGGTCAAATCCGCAGGCTATCTGGTGTTCTGGATGGTGATCATCCGTTCGCTGATGAGCTGGATCAGCCAGGGCCGCAGCCCGGTCGACTACCTGCTCTACCAGCTGACCGAACCGCTGATGGCGCCGATTCGCCGCATACTGCCTGCGATGGGCGGCCTCGACTTCTCCGCGATGGTCGTCATCCTGATCCTGTATCTGCTGAACTACCTCGGCATGGATTTGTTCCCCGGACTGTGGTTCCTGCTGTGAGTGCAGTCAGCTACGATCGGGACGAACTGGTGATTCGGCTGTACATACAGCCGAAAGCCAGCCGCGACCAGATTGTCGGCCTGCACGGCGAAGAGCTGAAGGTGGCGATCACCGCACCGCCGGTCGACGGTCAGGCCAACGCGCATCTGGTCAAATTTCTCTCCAAGCAGTTTCGCGTCGCCAAAAGCAAAGTGATTATTGAAAAAGGCGAGCTGGGTCGGCATAAACAGATCAAAATCGTCGATCCCCAGACGATCCCCGCCAACGTCGCGGAACTCATCGCTTCACCTTCTCAGGACTGAATAACTGATGCAAAAAGTCGTATTAGCCACCGGCAACGCCGGTAAAGTGCGTGAGCTCGCCGATCTGCTGGCGGATTTCGGGCTGGACATCGTGGCGCAAACCGATCTGGGCGTGGACTCCGCCGAAGAGACCGGCCTGACGTTTATTGAAAACGCCATCCTCAAGGCCCGTCACGCCTCGCGGATCACCGGGCTGCCCGCCATCGCCGACGACTCGGGTCTGGCCGTGGATGCGCTGGCCGGCGCGCCAGGGATCTACTCCGCGCGCTATGCGGGCGAAGACGCCGACGACCAGCAGAATCTCAACAAGCTGCTGGACGCTCTGCAGGACGTGCCGGACGACCAACGCACCGCCCGTTTTCACTGTGTGCTGGTGTTCCTGATGCATGCCGACGACCCCACGCCGCTGGTGTGTCACGGCAGCTGGCAGGGCACTATCGCCCGTGAACCGGCGGGCGGCGGCGGTTTTGGCTATGACCCGATTTTCGTCGTACCGGACGCAGGCGTCACCGCAGCAGAACTGACCCGCAGCGAAAAGCTGAGCCGCTCCCACCGTGGTAAAGCGCTTCGCCAATTGCTGGATGCCCTGCGCAATGCTTAAGCTGCCTCCACTCAGCCTCTACATCCATATTCCCTGGTGCGTGCAGAAATGTCCGTACTGCGACTTCAACTCGCACGCGCTCAAAGGCGAGGTGCCGCACGGGGAATATGTGGATCACCTGCTGGCCGATCTGGATGCGGATCTGGCGATGGCGCAAGGACGTCCGCTGCATTCGATCTTCATCGGCGGCGGCACGCCCAGCCTGCTGAGCGCCGAAGCGATGCAACAGCTGCTGGACGGCGTGCGCGCCAGACTGGAACTGCTGCCCGAGGCCGAAGTCACGATGGAGGCCAACCCCGGCACCGTCGAAGCCGACCGCTTCAGCGGCTACCAACAGGCGGGCATCAATCGTATTTCCATCGGCGTACAAAGTTTCAGCCCGGACAAACTCCAGCGTCTGGGCCGCATCCACGGGCCGGAAGAGGCGAAACGCGCCGCGCGACTAGCCGAACAGTTGGGCCTGCGTAGCTTCAACCTCGACCTGATGCACGGCTTGCCACAGCAGTCGCTGGAAGAGGCGCTGGACGATTTACGTCAGGCTATCGCGCTGAACCCGCCGCACCTGTCGTGGTATCAGCTCACCATCGAACCCAACACGCTCTTTGGCTCCCGCCCGCCGACGCTGCCGGATGACGACGCGCTCTGGGACATTTTTAGCGCCGGACATGAGTTGCTGAGCGCCGCAGGCTACCAGCAGTATGAAACCTCGGCCTACGCCCGCCCCGGCTACCAGTGCCAGCACAACCTGAACTATTGGCGCTTCGGCGACTATCTCGGGATCGGCTGCGGCGCGCACGGCAAGCTGACGTTCGCGGACGGACGCATTGTGCGCACCGCCAAAACCCGCCATCCGCGCGGCTACATGCGGGGCGAGTATCTGCATCAAACCACCGACGTGCCGTTAAATGACCGTCCATTCGAATTCTTTATGAACCGTTTCCGGTTGCTGGAGCCTGCGCCACGCGCTGATTTCACGAACTATACTGGACTGACGGAGCAGGCGATCCGCCCGCAGATCGACGCGGCGCTGGCGCAAGGTTTTCTGACGGAAACCGACCGCCACTGGCAGATCACCGAGCACGGCAAACTGTTCCTGAATACGCTGCTGGAAGGCTTTCTCGCCGACTGATTTCGCCGCCCGCCGTCATGCTGCATAAAAATCGCTGACGACGCGATAAAGCGCATTGAACTCGCAGGCGAGAATATGACAAAGTGAAGACAGGACTGATACTGAGGTAGCAGGTAAACCACGATGAAAAACATCACATTACTGACGGCTGTACTGTTGATAACCACCGTTCTGAGCGGTTGTAACACCACGCGCGGATTTGGTCAGGACGTTCAAAAGCTAGGCAGCTCCATCTCCCGTACCGCCAGCTAAACCCTTAAAGCACCAGGCACACATCGCCCCAAGCGTTATCCACACGCTCGGGGCGTTTTTGCCTCTGCGCCTTCTTTTCTCCGACTTATTGTTTGTACGCGTTCACTTCGACCGCTGCGGCACTACGGCTCGCGAGCAGAGATAACTGAAGGGAAGGCAAAACGAGAGGATTCCCCGTTCAGCAACGCACGCGCTGAACGGGAAAAGGCTCAACCTGCGGAAGGCGGAGACGCGAGGAACATATCAACGTGCGGTATCCCGTCTTCCTCATAGGCCTCGCCGACGGCGACAAAACCCAGCTGACGGTAGAAGTCTTGCAGGTGCGCCTGCGCCGACAAATAGCAGCGACTCTGCGGCCAGTGACGAGCGCAGGCCGACAGCGCCTGCGCCATCAGTTGATGCCCCATCTTCTGTCCACGCGCCTCGGCGGAGACGATCACGCGGCCGATGGCGACCGCGTCGCGCTCAGGCGTCGGCGCCAATAAACGCGCATAGGCCAGCAGCTGCCCCTGTCGGCAGGCGACGATATGGCGATGGCCCGGCGTCAGATCCTGCCCGTCGATGTCCTGATACGGGCAGGTTTGTTCCACAATAAACACCTGATTACGCAGCCGCAGCACGTCATACAGCGTCTGTACCGTCAGATCGTCGACGCCCCAGTCGTGCCACTCCACCGTCTTCATCACGTCGCTACACTCCTCACGCCCGTCATCAACGCTTAACGCATCCCCATGCCCACAGGACGGCAATCGCCAGCGCAAACAGCACGCCGAAGCCAATCCCGATGGCCATCACCGGCACGCCGAGCTTCACGACCAGCGAGTACAGCGCCAGCATCAGCAGCATCGCGCCGTTTTCCATCAGGTTTTGCACCGCGACGGCGTTGCCCGCGCCGACGCTGGCCTTGCCGATTTCCTGCAACAGCGCATTGAGCGGCACGATGAAGAAACCGCCTAGCGCACCGAGGATCAGCAGGCAGGTGTAGGCGCCGAACAGGCTGTGCTGTAGCGTGAAGAACACCACCATCACGCCGATCATCACCCCGGCGGGCAGACAGCGGCGCACGGTTTTCAGCGTCACCAGACGTCCGGCCGCCGCCGCGCCGAAGACGATCCCCACGGCGACCATCGCGTTGAGCAGCGTGGGCGTCGAGTTGTCGCTGATGCCCAGCGCCAGCGGCACCCAAAGCACCAGCAGAAAACGCAGCGTCACGCCCGCGCCCCAGAACAGGCTGGTGCCCAGCAGAGACAATCGCGTTTCACCGTTCGTCCACAGCATCCGGCAGGCATGGATGAAAGCGCCGACCATCTGCCGGGGATGCCACGAACTGCCGCTTTTCGCCGCGTTCAGACGCGGGATCAGCAGGTTAGCCGCCAGCGCGATGCCGTAGGCCAGCGCACAGACGCCGAGCGCAGCGCCCAAATGCCAGTCCGCCAGCATACCGCCCGCGACCGAACCGATCAGAATGGCGGCGATGGTGGAGGCTTCCATCAGGCCGTTGGCCTTCACCAGCTGATCGCCGTGGCTGATTTCACCCAGAATGCCGTACTTGGCGGGCGAATACGCCGCCGCGCCAACGCCGACCAGCGTATAGCCGAGGAAAGGGTTGCCGCCCACGCAAATCAGCAGCGCGCCCGCCAGCTTCAGGGCATTCGCCATCATCATGACGCGGCCTTTGGAGAAGCTGTCCGCAAACTGGCCGACAAACGGCGCGAGCAGGATATAGGCCGCGACGAATCCCATCTGCAGAAACGGCTGGCTCCAGTCGGGGTACAGCAGCGATTTCACCAGCGCCAGCGTCGCGAACAGCAGCGCATTGTCGCCGAAGGCGGAAAAGAACTGCGCCGCCATCACGGCGATCATGCCTCGTGAAAGCAGCGGCGTCGTTGGCGTTGAGACAGGGTTCATGCGGTGTGCTCCTGATCTTCCGCCATCTTACGCAGCGTGACGAAATCCGGCTTGCCGCTGCCCAACATCGGCAGCGCCTTCACATAGCGAATATCGCGCGGCACCGCCAGCTCCGGGACGCCGTGCTGGCGCGCCTGCGCCTGCAATTGGTCACGCGTCAGATCGGCGTCGGTGGTGAACAGCACCAGCGCTTCCCCTTTGCTGCTGTCGCTACGCGCGCTGGCCGCGTGCTGCGCGTCCGGAGACGCCTGCAACGCCAACTGCTCCACGCTCTCCAGCGAGACCATTTCGCCCGCCAGTTTAGCGAAGCGTTTCACGCGCCCCACGATGGCGCAGAACCCCTGTTCATCCAGCGTGACGATATCGCCGGTGTCATACCAGCCGTCTTCCCGCTCGCCCTGCGCGTTTTCGGCGGCAGGCGCTTCCAGTACGCCGGGCTGTTCGACGCGGAGATACCCTTTCATGACGTTCGGTCCACGCAGCTGCAAACGAGCGCCCGTGGAAATCCCCGGCACCGGGATCAGGCGTCCTTCCATCTCCGGCAGCAGTTGTCCGACGGTATGGGGTTTCGCCGCCATCGGCACGTTAATCGCCACGACAGGCGCGCACTCCGTCACGCCGTAGCCTTCCAGAATGCGAATACCGAAGCGTTCCTGCCAAATCTGTCGCGTCGTCTCCGACAGTTTTTCGGCACCGGCAACCACATAGCGCAACCGCGCAAAGTCGTACGGGTGCGCATAGCGCGCGTAGTTGCCCAGGAAGGTCGAGGTGCCGAACAGCACGGTGCAATTACGGTCATACACCAGCTCCGGCACGATGCGGTAATGCAGCGGGCTGGGATACAGAAACACTTTGGCGCCGGTCATCAACGGCGTCAGCAACCCTACCGTCAGCCCAAAGGCATGAAACAGCGGCAGCGCGGACATGAAACGGTCTTGCGGCGTAAAGTCGGATACCGTGCGGATCTGTTCGACGTTAGCCAGCAGGCTGTTGTGAGTATGCACCACGCCTTTCGGGTGACCTTCCGAACCCGAGGTAAACAGGATCATCGCGGCATCGTCAGGCTGCTGCGGCACCATCGCCTGCGCGGGGAACAGCAGATGGAACAGGATCCACAGCTTATCGGCGATCGTCACCGTCCCTTTCAGATCCTCCAGATAAACCCAGTTGGCTTCTTTCACCTGCTGGGGGAGATGGGTCAGTTTGCCTTTCTCAAGGAACTGGCGGGAGGTCACGATGGTTTTGAGGCTGGCTGCCAAAATCGCGCTTTGCAGCCCTTTCGTCCCGGAGGTGTAGTTCAGCATTGCCGGGACACGTCCGCTCAGGGAGCAGCCCAGAATAGCGGCGGCGGTGACGGTCGCGTTCGGCAGCAGCAGGCCGACGTGCTCTTTATCCGCGGTGAAGCGTTGCAGGATCCGCGACACCCCCAGCGATTTCTTCAGCAGGCCGTGGTAGCTGTCTTCCTGCATGGCGACGTCCTCAATACTGGAGGAGCCGTAGCCATAGCGGCCGCAGGCGGCCAAAAATGCCTGATATAACGTATGGCGAGGTCGCACCGCCATGCGGGCTTCCATCATGATGCGGTGCAGATGCTCGCCCGCCAGCTCACGGCGCTCACGCGCACTGCTGGCATCCGGCATCGGCAGCTGCACGGCGGGCAGCCAATGCAGGGAAATCTGCGGGAACAGACGACGTCGCACCACACCGCGTAAACGTCCGAAGAACGTGAACTCCGGCCCTTCCAGCCGGACCGGGACGACGGTCGCCCCTGAACGCGCCGCCACAAACGCCGCGCCGCTGTAGATTTTCATCAGCGCGCCGGTCAACGTGATGCGCCCTTCCGGGAACACCACCACCGGACGTCCCTGCTCCACCACGCGGATCAGGTGTTTGATGGCCATCGGCTGCGTCGGGTCCAGCGCCACAAAGTCCACAAACTTCTTCGTCCACTGCATAAACCAGCGGTCGGCAATGGTGGAGTAGACGGCAAAGATCGGTTTTTCTTGCAGAGGCAGGAATAAAGCCAGCAGGACGCCGTCCATAAACGAAGCGTGGTTCGGCGTAATCAGGAGTTTTGACTGCCGGAAGACACGTTCATCCCCGGTGATTTCGATACGGTACAGGCGACGCAACAGCCAGCGTAGTGCGTTATAAATCATCCCATCTCCCTAGGTAAAACCCTCGCTGGCACGCGATTTAGCCGCTGTGCTTCGCGGAGCTTTAAACGAATTTAATGGCACAAAATACTATAGCCAACCCATTGCCACCAGAATAAGCGTCTTTACGACATGTGCTGGCACGATACGGCGACCAAAAACGGGAGGAGAAGGCGAACCGCATCACAGGGGTGACCGAGCGGGCGCTAAAAGGTCGGTTCAGGCAGGTAGCTAAAGGAACAGAACGTCGCAAGCGCGCGGGTAAACGACAGGCAAAAAAAAACCTACGCATCTGCGTAGGTTGGTGAAATAAATATGGTTCATGGTGAACATCACATCCACTTATCACCCATTAATACCTCTGGGACTCTCACTCTAGAGAGTCGGCTATTTATTCTCTAGTCGCGAATCGCAAGATAACTGCACGAAGTGCAACCATCTGTAAAATTCTGACCCACCATGTAATCACGCCGGGTGATTAGGGCTATTTCTGCGCTTAAACGAGCGGCTTCCGCCCCCTGTGCGCGCTTTTTCGCCCTTGTGATAGTATGCGAACTCAGACCGATCAACTGAAAACGGGTATACCGCCATGAAAACCATGCTTGATGTGGCTCACCACGCCGGTGTTTCGAAAGCGACAGTGTCGCGCGTGCTTAATGGCACCGGCCAGGTAAAAGCCAGCACGCGGGACACCGTTTTCAAGGCCATGGCCGAGTTGGGCTATCGGCCTAACTTTCTCGCGCGCTCGCTGGCTAATCGCAGTTCCAACAGCATTGGGCTCGTCGTCTCCCACTTCGACGGCCCCTACTTCGGCCGCCTGCTGCGACGAGCCGCAGAACTGACCGAGAGCAGCGGCAAACACCTGATCGTCACCGACGGGCACGATACGCCGGAAGACGAACGCCAGTCCGTCGAACTGCTGGCCGACCGCTGCTGCGACGCCATCATCCTCTATACCCGTCATATGTCCGAGCAGGAGCTGATGACGCTCCTGGCCGAGTCCAGCGTCCCGATTGTGGTGATTAACCGCGATCTGCCGCAAAGGCGCGATCGCAGCGTCGTCTTCGAACAGCACAGCGCGGCGTTTCAGGTCGTCGACTATCTGATCACCCAAGGTCACCGGGAGATCGCCTGCATCACCGGCCCGATGACCACGCCGACCTCACAGGCTCGTCTCTCCGGCTATGAAGCCGCCTTGCGCCACCACGGTCTGGCGATCGATCCCTTGCGGATCGTCCACGGCGATAGCAGCGTGGAGAGCGGCTATCTCGCCGCGCATGCGCTGCTGGCCCGCGGGGCCGAGTTCAGCGCGCTGTTCTCCAGCAATGATGATATGTGTATCGGCGCGATGAAGGCGTTCAGCGAAGCAGGCAAGACGCTGCCGGACGATCTGTCCCTGTTCGGCTTTGACGACGAGCCGAACGCGGCCTTTCTGAATCCGTCGCTATCGACGGTGTATCTGCCGATCGAAGAGATGATGAGCGCCGCCATTCAGCAGGCGCTACGTCTGATTTCGGGCGAGGAAGCCGCCCCGCTGAAGCCGTTCGCCGGCGAGCTGAAAATTCGCGATTCCGTCCGGCCCGGACCTTACGCCACCGCCGCCCATCCATAGCCGACGCGGCGAGTCACCCCTCTTCCAGCTGGAGCGCGATATACAGCAGCAGGCGGTCGTCGACGCGAGAGAGGTTCAGTCCGGTGATATCCGAGATGCGGTGTAAACGGTATTCCAGCGTATTTTTATGAATGTACAGCGCGTTGGCCGTGACCGTGTTTTGCAGGTTATAGCAGAACCAACTGTAGAGGGTTTTGCGAAAGATCCCGTTGCCGTCCATCGCCCGCAACCGTCTTAGCGGCTGCATCAGCTCATTGGCTTGCCAACCGCCGCGCAGGCTGTCCAGCAGCACCGGCAGCGCCATGTCCTGATAGCTGTAGCAATGCGCGTCAGGCTGACGCTGTTTGCCCACTTTCATGGTGGTCTTCGCCGTCTGATAGGAGCGTTGCAGGCCGCCTTCGCCGGGGAAAAAGTTGCCCAACGCCAGCCGCACCCGCAGGGGGCTTTCATCATGCAGACGCTGATACAGCAGCTGGATGCGTCGCAGATGCGCCTCGGGATCCCAACGACCGTGTTCGGACAGCGGCTGTAGCACCACCATCTCGGTCAACGAGACAATCGCCATCAGCCCCTCTTCCCGCTCCGACGCCATGCCCGGCTCCGTCAGCAGATTCTGAAACTGCTGTAGCTCGGTCATCGCCGTACTGACGCCCAGCTGGCCGCTGTCCAATTCGACCACCAGCGCGACGCGCGGTTTATGCAGGTCTATCCCCAACCGCCTCGCCCATTCACTGACCGTGTCGGAATAGGTGTCGCTGCGGATCAGGTTCAACACCAGCTCTTCACGCTGACGGCTATTGCGCGCCAGCAGCTGCATAAGCCGCGCCTGCTCCAGCATCATTTCCGCCGTCATGCAGACCAGTTCGCCATACTGACGCAGTCCGTCCGGCTGACCGGTCAGGCCCACCACCCCGACGATCACGCCGTCGAGCCGCAGAGGAAGATTGATGCCGGGCTTCACGCCCTGCAGGATATGCATGGACGCGTCGTCGATGGTGACGATACGCTCCTGCGTGAGCGCCAACAGCGCGCCCTCATGAATTTCGCCGATACGCTCCTTGTCGCCGCTGCCGATGATTCTCCCCGTCGCATCCATCACGTTCACGTTGCACTCGATGATCTGCATCGTGCGCGCGACAATGGCACCGGCCAGCGTGGCGTCAAAATGGTAATCCGACATGTATGTTCTCCAGACGGTGACGCAGGCGCGCGGCAACACCGCGCTCGCCTGCACACTCAGCCTAGCATGATCGCTCCCCGACGAAACGCCGGGGTTAACTTCTGGACGCCACTCTCGCCTGGGAAAGTCGGATTAAGCGGCCGATGTTTTCACAGGCCCGTTCCATATTCGCAGGCCCCTCTTGCAGCAACGACGCCAGCGGATCGGCGCGCGGGATCATCCCGAAGATGACGTCGATCCCTTCCTCATAGAGAGATTCGATGCCGTCGCCGACGCAGCCGGACACAGCGATCACCGGAACCCGCAGCGCCTGCGCGGTCTTCGCCACACCGTAAGGCGTTTTGCCGAAGCGGGTCTGACTGTCGATGCGGCCCTCGCCTGTCAAGCAGTAGTCCGCCCCCTGTAAGGTGTCCCGCAGGCCGCTGTATTCGATGACGATATCAATGCCTTTTTGCATCACACAGCGCGTGAAGGCCATCAGCCCCGCACCCAGTCCGCCCGCGGCTCCTGCTCCCGGCGCCGTCGCCACGGATTTGCCCAACTGCTGTAACACCACGTCGGCATAGTGAGACAGGTTGGCGTCCAACTGCGCCACCATCTCCGGCGTCGCGCCCTTCTGCGGTCCAAAGACGTGGGAAGCGCCCTGCTCGCCGCACAGAGGATTGGTGACGTCGCAGGCCACGATGATCTCGACCTGCGCCAGACGCGGGTCCATTCCGCTGACGTCGATGCGCTTCAGCTGTCCGAGCGCCCCGCCGCCGCGCGGCAGCGGTTTATCGTCGCCGTCGAAGAAGCGAGCGCCGAGCGCTTCGGCCATCCCCGCGCCGCCGTCGTTGGTCGCGCTGCCGCCGATACCGAGGATAATTTTTTCTATCCCCTTATCCAGACAGGCGCGGATCAGTTCGCCGGTGCCGTAGGTCGTCGTCACCCGCGGGTTGCGGGTCTGCGCATTGACGTGGTGGATACCGCTGGCGGAGGCCATTTCGATCACCCCCACATCACCGTCGCCCATGATGCCGTAGACCGCGTCCACCGGCGTACCTAACGGCCCGGTCACCGACAGATGAAACAGCTCGCCGTGGGTGGCGTCGACCAGCGACTGCACGGTGCCTTCGCCGCCGTCCGCCATCGGGACATGAATGTAGTTCGCTTCGGGAAAGACCTTGCGCAGCCCTTTCTCCATCGCCACGCAGACCTCTTTCGCGGTCATGCTCTCTTTGAATGAATCCGGCGCCAGTACAAAGGTTTCATGTTTCATAGGAATCATCTCGTCACGGGTTAAAGGAGACCGTACAGCACGGTGGCGATTATCGTCATGGTGCCACCCACCATCGCTTCATAAGGAATGAGCGACATACGTTGGCGCAGCGCCATGTTCATGCTGCCAGCGGTCACGTGGAAGTAGTTGCCCTGCGGCAGAGAGTCGATCACGGTTGCCCCGGTATGCACCATAACCGCAGAGGCGATAGGACTGCCGCCGACGTTGGCGATGGCGCTGCCGAACGTGCCGGTCGCCAGAATCACGCCGGTGGACGTCGAGGCCGTGGCCCCCGCCATCAGGATCCCGGAGATCGGCGCCAGGAACGTGCCGGAGATCCCCATCAGGTTGATGAGCGCCACCACCTGCGTCGACAGGTTCGACGCGGCAATCAGACCGGCTATCGCCCCGGCGCCAATCAGGATCAGCACCGTCGCCGTCATTTTCTCCAACCCGGACGCGGTATAGGCGATTAGTTTTCGATGCTGCCCCATCGCCAGCAGGCCGACGATCCCCGCGATAGGCAGGACGTACAGCGCATCCAGCTTACACTCGGAGAGCAGCGGGATATGCAGGATCGAGCCGATAGGATTAATCATCAGCAGGATCACCGCCACCAGCGGCGCAACGATGGCCTGATGCAGCGGCGGGTAGCGCTTGTCGCCAGCGGGCTGATGCGCGGACAGCGCGGCGACTTCCTCTTCGGTCACCTTGGCGCCTTTGTTTTTCAACAACCCCGCGATCAGGATCGTCATCAGCAAACCGCCCACGGCGGGAATAAAACCGGCGATCATCACATCGCTCAGGGTGATGTGGAAACCGTTGGCCGCCGCGATGGCGTTCGGATTCGGGGAAATGATGTTGCCCGCCTTGCCGCCGCCGGACAGCGCCAACAGCAGCGCCAGCTTGGAGATCCCCATCTTGTTACCGACCGACAGCGCGATGGGCGCGACGATCAGCACTGCGACAGGAATAAACACGCCGACGGCGGTGATGATCATGGTGGCTAACGCCAGCGCCAGAATCGCCTTACCCTCGCCCATTTTTTTCACTACCGCCTGCGCGATGGTCTCCGCCGCACCGGACTCCATCATCACGCCAGCCAGTACCCCAGCGGCCAGTACGCGGATAACTGTCCCCATCACGCTTTGCGTCCCGGTGGTCAGCAAAGCCAGCGTCTGATCAAGACTCGCGCCGCCGATCACCGCGCCCGCGATGGCGCCGAAAAACAGCGAATAGACAGGGTTTATTTTTCTCAGAATCAAGAAGATGGCAATGAATAGACCGATTAATGCTCCATACCAACCAAGGGGTTCCATGCCGTTCATAGTATGACCTCTTTATTGTTATATCTGTTACGTAGGGTAGAGAAACGGTGTTGCGACGACGGGCGTCAATCAGGCAAAGCCACGATTTGATAGCCCTTATTTTAGGACTGGCGGCGGTATTCACCTATGTGCGCAAACACAAATTAAGCGGGTGAAATTACGGTGAAAACCGTGTGGAAAGACAAGGCGGGGAGAGACCTATCACAGACGTGAAGGACGACGAGACCAGCAGGTGATGCCCCTCCCTATGCAGGGAGAGACGAGAGAGGGATTACAGCTGTTCCAGCGCCAGCAGCTCGTCCACCGTCTGCCGACGGCGGATCAGGCGCGGCTCGCCGCCTTCGAACAACACTTCCGGCAGCAGCGGACGGCTGTTGTAGTTAGACGACATCGACGCGCCATAGGCGCCGGTGTCATGGAAGACCAGATAGTCTCCGACGTTGGCGTCCGGCAGGGCGATGGTTTCGACGCCGCCGCCCGCCTGCTGGGTAAAGACATCGCCGGACTCGCACAGCGGCCCTGCCACGACCGTGTCGCGCAGCGCGGCGCCATCCACAGCGCGGCCATCTCCCGGCAGCAGCGTGATGTGGTGATAGCTGCCGTACATCGCCGGACGCATCAGATCGTTAAACCCGGCGTCGACCAGGACGAAGTGACGGCTGCCCATCGCTTTGACGGCCCGAACTTCCGCCACCAGTACGCCAGCTTCCGCCATCAGGAAACGACCCGGTTCAATCTCCAGCGTGACCGGATGGCCGAGATGCGCGGCGATGCGCTCACGCGCGCCGTTCCACAGCCCGTAATAGTGTTGCGTATCAATCGACTCTTCGCCGTAACGGTAAGGGATGGAGAGACCACCGCCTGCGGAGATAGCGTCCAGATCCTGACCGAAGTCGATCACCTGCTGCACCATCGCATCGCACACCTGTTCCAGATGGCCGTAGTCCACCCCCGAGCCAATGTGCATATGCATGCCCACCAGTTTGAGCTGATGGCGTTCAATCGCCGCCAGCGCCAGCGGCAGATCGCCGTACCAGATGCCGTGCTTGCTGTTTTCGCCGCCCGTATTGGTTTTCTGGCTGTGTCCGTGACCGAAGCCCGGATTAACGCGCAGCCAGACCGGATGCCCCGGCGACACCGCGCCCAGCTGATTCAGCATGTCCACGGAACCGGCGTTGACGGGAATGTTCAGCGCCGCCACCCGTTCCAGCGTGGCGTGATCCAGCAGATCGGCAGTAAAGACGATTTCATGATCCGGCGTTCCCGGCTGGAATCCGGCGGCCAGCGCACGCTCGATCTCGCCCAGCGAGACGGAGTCGACCTTGACGCCGTGCTGGCGCATCAACGCCAAAATGTGAATGTTGGAGCACGCCTTCTGGGCGAAACGGATGGTGTCGAAATCGCGCAGCTGGGCGATGCGGCTGACGATGGTGTCGGCATCATAGGCCCAGACCGGGCAGCCGAAACGTGACGGCAGCGCCCGCAGGCTGTCTGCGTTGAGCGCGTGAGAAGCGGTATTAAGATCGTGCGGCATGGGGTCAAAACCTGATCAATGAAATTATGTCTGCATTGTGCGAAATCTCCCGCCGGGGAGACAAATATCCTTTTACGCAGAGTCTATTCATTTATGATATGGCTTTACCCTAAACTAAGGTGTCTACCGTGGCCGCCATCTCCCTGCGACATATCGAAATTTTTCATGCCGTGATGACCACCGGCAACCTGACGGAAGCCGCCAGCCTGCTCAACACGTCGCAGCCGACGGTGAGCCGTGAGCTGGCGCGCTTCGAGCGTCTCATGCAGATGGCGTTGTTCGAACGGGTGCGCGGCCGCCTGCATCCGACCGCGCAGGGGCTACAGCTGTTTGAAGAGGTCCAGCGCTCTTACTACGGACTCGACCGGATTGTCAGCGCCGCCGACGATATCCGGCGCTTTCAGCAGGCGCAGCTGTCCATCGCCTGCCTGCCGGTCTTTTCCCAGTCCCTGCTGCCGGAGGTGTGTCAGCCGCTGCTGGCGGAATACCCGACGCTCAATCTGCACATCATTCCCCAGGAGTCGCCGCTGCTGGAAGAGTGGCTGTCCGCGCAGCGTCACGATCTGGGGCTGACCGAAAACAGCGCGACGCCCGCAGGCACCGAGCGTCAGACGCTGATGCAGCTCAGCGAAGTATGCGTGCTGCCGTCCGACCATCCGCTCGCCAGCAAGCCGGTGCTGACGCCGGACGATTTTCGCCACCAGCCGTTTATCAGCCTGTCCAGCGCGGACAGCTACCGTCAGTGGCTCGACCATCTGTTTCAGGAGGCGGGCGTGGAGCGCAGTATGGTGATGGAAACGCACAGCGCCGCCTCGGTCTGCGCGATGGTGCGCGCTGGCGTGGGCCTGTCTATCGTCAATCCGCTGACCGCCGCGGACTACGCCGCCTCGGGTCACGGCGTGGTCGTCCGCCGTTTCAGCATCGACGTCCCCTTTACCGTCAGCCTGATTCGCCCGCTGCACCGCCCTGCCTCTGCGCTGGTCGATACCGTGACCGAGCACCTGCAACGGTTTGCACAGGCGTTTCCCGCCCGCTTGCAGCGATTGATCGACGGCGAAACCACGCTCGGTCAGTGAGAGTCATGCGCGCCGGACAGCGCCGTCACTTCAGCTTGATATAGACGTTGGAAATCAGGTTCTGATCGAAGATGTTTTTACGCACCTGCAACCGGGGATCGTGGCTGGCCAGAAACAGAATGCGCGACATGATCACCACATCCTCCACCTCCGCGTAGCCTTTCGCCCACAGGGACAACATCACCTTCGCGGTGAGCACTTTGACCGGCTGATAGCGCGCATTCACGACAGACACAATGATGTCGTCGAAGAAATGCGTCGGCAGCGCCGCCAGCACGTCTTGATGTCTGACGATCAGGTGCCCGGCGCGATAGAGCGACGACAGCGTATTTCGTGCGCCAGCGGTCAACTCGGGAGTGATGGGATTGTTATTTTGCGGCAGCGAGAAATCACGATAAATCCGCTGATAGTAGGCCACAGTTCCTTCCTGAAACGCAGGCTTGGGCAGCTCCGCGAGGTCTACACAGCGCACGGCGACCTTATCGCCCGCGCGCGTATCAGCCAGCCAGATCAGAATTTCATACAGCAGAATTTCCTGCCGGGCGACGCCCAGATCGGTCCACAGCACCACCGTCGAAACGTCCGCGTCGGCGAACCGTGCCGCCAGCAGTCCGTGCAGCGCCGCGCGGTCCTGAGACAGGTCTTTATAGGGATAGACTTCGTAACCGGCGGCGACAGACGCCTCATCCTGTCGGCTTGAGAAGACGCCGTAGGTGAAATTATGTTGCAACAGATGAAACGGCAGGCCGTCAACGTAGGTCGTAAGATTGCGGTAAAACCCAGCGTCCAGGATTAAATCACACTGCATAATTCCCCCAAGTGCATGAAAAACCGTTCTGAAAACGTGTATTGCCTGCATGACTCCGGCGCAGCAAGTGTAGCAATGCCTTCGGCGTTCCGCGCCGTCCCGCGTCGCGTTTATGTGATATTGCTCCGGGGCTACGCGCCATCCTACACGTTCTCTGCGCTCGGCATCCGCGAGTTTACGCGACCTTATGTTATATTAATGCAACATACGTTCGGCCTGCGGTCGAACGCCGTTACCGACGCGCTGAGACAGCCTCCACACGCCAGAAAGTTTAGACATGCACCCAGACAATAAAGCTGAAAACCCGTTAGATCCCCGTACGTCCTCCGATGCACAGGCCGCCTATCCGCTGTGCCGCTTTTCCGTCGCGCCCATGCTCGACTGGACGGATCGCCACTGCCGCTATTTTCACCGTCTGCTGAGCCGTCAGGCGCTGCTGTACACGGAAATGGTGACGACCGGCGCCATCATTCACGGTAAAGGTGACTATCTGGCGTATAGCGAGGAAGAACACCCGGTGGCCTTGCAGCTGGGCGGCAGCGATCCGGCTGCGCTGGCGCAGTGCGCGAAACAGGCCGAGGCCCGCGGCTACGACGAGATCAACCTGAACGTCGGCTGTCCGTCCGACCGCGTGCAGAACGGCCGCTTCGGCGCGTGCCTGATGGCGGATGCGGCGCTGGTGGCCGATTGCGTCAAGGCGATGCGCGACGTGGTGAGCATTCCCGTGACGGTAAAAACCCGCATCGGTATCGACGAACAGGACAGCTATCCGTTCCTGTGCGACTTCATCGACACGGTGGCGACGCGCGGCGGCTGCGACAATTTTACCGTCCATGCCCGTAAAGCCTGGCTGTCGGGCCTGAGCCCGAAGGAAAACCGCGAGATCCCGCCGCTGGATTACCCGCGCGTCTATCAGCTCAAACAGGATTTTCCCGCGTTGACCATCGCCCTCAACGGCGGGATTAAAACGCTGGCCGAAGCCCGCGAACATTTGCAGCATCTGGATGGCGTGATGGTGGGCCGCGAGGCGTACCAGAACCCCGGTATGCTAGCGCAGGTCGACCGCGAGCTGTTCGGCGCCGACACCGCGCCCGATCCGTTCAGCGTGGTGGAGTCGCTCTATCCGTACATCGAACGCGAGCTGTCGCAGGGAGCGTATCTCGGCCATATCACGCGCCATATTCTGGGGCTGTTCCAGGGCGTGCCGGGCGCCAGACGCTGGCGTCGCTACCTGAGTGAAAACGCCCATCGTCCGGGCGCGGATGTGTCCGTCGTCGAGAAGGCGCTGTTGCTGGTGCCGCGTGACGCGGTGGAATCCGCTAATAGTTAGTGATTCTCGCCGGGGCGTAACGTCTCCGAACTCTCACCCCGCGAGTGAAATCAAGGGGTTAAGCCAATCCCGCATTGGCACGCTTCTTGTAATACCTCCTGTCAGGCGTTGATCGCCACTTTCGCCGGACCATGTCCGGCATCACACTGACAGGGGTACGCCATGTTTGAGATTTTCTTCGTCGTCGGTTTCTTCATTATGCTGTTAATGACCGGGCTGTCGCTGCTGGGCGTGCTCGCCGCGTTGCTGGCGGCCACCGTTTTCATGCTGCTCGGCGGCCTGTTTGTCATGGCGCTCAAGGTGCTGCCATGGCTGCTATTGGCCGTCGCCGCGGTCTGGATGTGGCGCTGCTATCAGCAAAAACAGCGCCAGCGCTATTACCGGTAGACCCGCACGAGGCGGAGAGAAGAGCGGGAGAAACGCATCGTCAAAACTGTGCGTGAGCAATGAGTTTTTGGCTCATCCGGCTGGTACTCTTTGGGTCTGTTAGCCGCCGCGGCTCACGCCAGTACTATGCGCGGCCAACACCCTGTTTTCATCAACGTCGGGTTCTATAACAACGACGCCGTACAGGCACCTCACCCGACAAGCCGCTGTACCCTACAAGACAGCGCGATGAAAATCCGCCGCGTGTCTTCCGTCTTGATCGGCGGTGGAGCGCCTCCAGTCACGCCATTGAATGTCAGCTTAAATCCTGACGGTCTCCCCCGGCATCGGCCGGGGGCGGCTCTTACGGTTCGACAGATAAAAAACGCCCGCTTAGCGGGCGTCGTAGTTTCTGGCTCAGTCTGCTCAGCGTATCAGGGGATCAGCAGGCAGGAGCCTTGAGTGTGCCGACCTTCCA
>NZ_CAMKXG010000009.1 GCF_946477055.1 Lonsdalea britannica
CGAGCAGGTAGATCATCACCAGATTCACCGGCTCGAGCATGGCAAAAGGCGACCACAGCGCGAGCAACGTGATCGCGGCGCACAGGGCAACCGCCAGCGCACAGCCGTACAGCTGACGCCGCCATTTCTCCGTGAGACTCCGGTTGTCTTCAGGTTTGACCAGCGGCGGAGAAGGGGCATCCTGAACGGAAACCACCACCAGATCGAGGTCGGGTCCCAATAATCCCAGTTTCTCGGCGAAGCGCGCCCGACGCCAGCGTCCCCATCGGCGATCGGGGTGACGCCCGATCACGATTTTTCCCAGATTGTGCTCGCGCGCATAACGGAGGATGGCGTTTTCTACGGAGGGATCGGACAAGGTGGCCGTTTCGGCGCCCAAATCCTGCGCCAGCTTCAGCGCGCGCAAAATGGCCCGGCGGCGCGTTTCAGGCAGTCTGTGTAGCTGGGGCGTTTCCACGTACACCGCATGCCAGACGCCGCCCAGCCGTGCCGCCAAGCGGGCGGCGGTGCGCACCAGTTTTTCGTTACCCGCGTCCTGACCGATGCACAGCAGAATCGCGTCGCGGGTGTGCCATACGCGTTCGTTGCCTTGAAGATCGCGCATCTCTCGCACCTGGTCATCCACGCGGTCAGCCAGCCGACGCAGGGCCAGCTCACGCAGCGCGACGAGATTGCCTTTGCGGAAGAAGTGCTCGATGGCGCGCTCCGCCTGTTGCGGAAGATACACCTTGCCTTCATGCAGGCGCTGGCGCAGGTCGTCCGGCGGCAAATCCACCAGCACGACTTCGTCCGCGTCGTCGAAGAACGGATCGGGGAGGGTTTCGCGCACGCGAATACCGGTTATTCCGCCCACGACATCATTGAGACTTTCGAGATGCTGCACGTTGACCGTCGTGAAGACATCGATCCCTGCGTCTAGCAACTCCTGCACATCCTGCCAACGCTTAGGGTGGCGGCTGCCGCGCAGGTTGCTGTGCGCCAGTTCGTCCACGAGGATCAGCGCGGGTCCGCGAGCCAGAGCCGCATCCAGATCGAACTCCTCATGCTCTCTGCCCGCCGCGCCGATTTTCTTCCCAGGCAGTAGCGGTAACCCCGCTAACTGGGCGAGGGTCTCCGCGCGTCCGTGGGTTTCCACCACGCCGACCAGCACATCCAGCCCTTGCTCCTTGAGACGTCGCGCTTCTTGCAGCATCGCGTAGGTTTTCCCTACGCCCGCGCTGGCGCCAAAAAAAATCTTCAGTTTGCCCCGGGGGGAGTCTCCAAGCTGGGACAGCAACGTATCCGGGTCGGGACGACGCGGTTCCTCGTGGGTCATGAACGGTCCTTATCGCAAGGGCTGAGTGAATCATCGGTTGGGTCTTACAGTAATACATGAGCGGCTGCGTTACCGCCAGAGTCCGGCGTCTCCTGTGTGTATTTCGCACCCGCGCGAGCGCGGGGAAGGGCAACGACGACGGTTTTTCCCTGATGAATTTTTCGGATAAATACGACCCGGTTTTTCTGGTCGGATGAGTGGCTAACCGGACGCAAAGGGGGTAAAGTTTTATCCTGCTGCAGTCACTCGTTTATCACTTGCGGGAGTGCTTCCCGCGCATCTTATTATTCGGAGGATGGTCATGTCATACGCTTACCCGCTCCACCGTATCGTTCTGCGCCGCAGCGCGGTCGTGCTTATTGGTCTGCTGGCGTTGCCGGTGATGTTGTTTCGACGCGATCGCGCCCGTTTCTACAGCTATCTGCACCGAGTATGGTTAAAAACCAGCGACGAACCGGTGTGGCACATGCAGTCAGAACACGCCGCCGGTCACTTTTATTGAGCGCAAGGCCTGCGACCCCGCTTTCCTCTCGTCTCCTTCGCGTCTGAAATCGTCAGGCGCGACGGCATGATTTTCCTCATCTTTCTCCTGACCCGCTTATAAATCCGCTATGCTATTGAGATAGCCATTTCTTTTGATGAGGCACCTCATGTCGAACTCGTTAATTCCCGTTGGCATAAGCGCCTGCCTGCTGGGAAATCAGGTCCGTTTCGATGGCGGACACAAGCGTTTTGGGTTTGCTGCGGACCAACTCACCCCCTATTTCAGCTTTGAGCCAATATGCCCTGAGATCGCGGTCGGGCTGCCGACGCCGCGCCCGGCGCTACGTCTGGTCAAGAATGAACACGATGAGATCGCGTTGCGCGCCAGCAATGGCAGCGATCTGGACGTCACCGAAGACATGCACGCCTTCTCGGCGAGCAAGGTGAGCGAACTGGGTCATCTGTGCGGCTATATCGTCTGCGCCAAATCCCCCAGTTGCGGCATGGAACGCGTACGCGTGTATGACGCCGATCAGAAAAATGCGCGGCGAAGCGGCGTCGGTCTTTTTACCGAACATCTGACGAAGGCCATGCCGTGGTTGCCTGTCGAAGAAAACGGCCGTCTGAATGACGCGGTGCTGCGTGAGAATTTCATCGAGCGGGTTTTCGCGCTGCATGAGTTAAATCAGCTGTGGCAGCAGGGGCTGACCCGTGGGCGGCTGATGGCGTTTCACAGCCGTTACAAGCTGCTGTTGTTGGCGCACTCCCAGCCGGAATATCGCACGTTGGGACGCTTCGTCGCCACGATGGATCAGTGGGAGTCTCTCGAGGCGTTCGCTGCGGAATACCGTCTGCGCTTGATGTCGCTGCTCTCGAATCCGGCGACCCGCCGCAATCACACCAACGTGCTCATGCATGTGCAGGGCTATTTCCGCAATCAGCTCAATACCTCGCAGCGTCAGGAGCTGACCCAGCTGATCGATCGCTATCGTCAAGGGGTGCAGCCGCTGCTCGCGCCGATTACGCTCCTGCGCCACTATCTGTCCGAATATCCGGACGATTATCTCGAACAGCAGCGCTATTTCTCGCCGTATCCCGAAGCGTTGCGCTTGCGGTACGGCTACTAGTTTTTTGTCACAAGGACTTATTATGACTACGCATTTGGTCTGGTTCCGCCACGATTTACGCATCAGCGACAATCTCGCGCTCCACGCCGCCTGTCAGGATAAAAAAGCCCGTGTGATCGGGCTGTTTATCGCCACGCCCCGCCAGTGGGCTAACCATGAGATGGCCGAACGTCAGGCCGCGTTTATGTTCGAAAACCTACAGCGGCTCCAGCAGTCTCTGCACGATAAAGGCATCCCGCTTTACTACCAGCAGTGCGGCGACTTTAACGACAGCGTCGATGTACTGGCCGAGTTTTGCCAGCAGGAGCAGGTGACGAACCTGTTCTACAACTATCAGTACGAGCTGAATGAACGCCAGCGTGACCGAAAGATGGAGCAGGCGCTGGATGGCAAGGTCGTTTGTCAGGGCTTCGATGACAGCCTGCTGTTACCCCCCGGCAGCGTCATGACGGGCGACGGTAAGATGTATCGCGTCTTTACTCCGTTCAGTAAGGCGTTCGTTAAGCGGTTGCAGCAGAGCGAAACCGCCTGCGTGCCAGCCCCAGCTTCACGCGGCAAGATGACGGATGATGTCCCGCCGGTGAAGCCATTTGACTACCCGTCAACCTCGGTGTCCGACGATTTCCCGGCCGGAGAAGAGGCCGCGCAGCAGCGGTTGCGCCAGTTCTGTCGCCAGAAGGCCGACAGCTATGCTTCCCAGCGCGATATCCCCGCCGCGCCCGGCACCAGCCAACTGTCGCCGTATCTGGCGATCGGCGTCATCTCACCGCGGCAGTGTCTCGAAGGGCTTCTCGCCGAGTATCCCGATACGCTGCGTCAGCCTGACAGCAGCGCCTTTGTGTGGTTTAACGAACTGATCTGGCGAGAATTCTATCGTCACCTGATGGTTTATAGCCCCGAGCTGTGCCGCCATCAGCCATTTATTGCATGGACGAAGCAGGTCGAGTGGCGGGACGATCCCAAGGGGCTCAAAGCCTGGCAGGAGGGCCGCACCGGCTATCCCATCGTGGACGCGGGCATGCGTCAGCTAAACCACACCGGCTGGATGCATAACCGGCTGCGTATGATCTGCGCCAGCTTCCTCATTAAGGATCTGCTGATTGACTGGCGTGAGGGAGAGCGGTATTTCATGAGCCAACTGGTGGACGGCGATCTGGCCGCCAACAACGGCGGCTGGCAGTGGGCCGCGTCGACCGGGACCGACTCTGCGCCTTACTTCCGCATATTCAATCCGACCACGCAGGGTGAACGCTTCGACCCGGACGGCGATTTTATCCGGCATTGGGTGCCGGAGCTGGCGAAAGTACCCGGCAAGTCGATCCACAACCCGCAGCGGTGGGCGGAACAGCAGGGGCATAAGCTCGATTACCCGGCGCCTATCGTCGACCATAAACAGGCGAGAACCCGCACGCTGGCGGCGTTCGAGGCTGCAAAAAACAAACAATAAAAGATCAGGGAGCCGTTTTACCTATGCGTAATACCGAACTGGAAACCGTCATTGACCGATTTCTGAATGTATCTTCTTTTTCCGACTATGCCCCGAATGGGTTGCAGGTCGAAGGCCGCAGCGACGTGAAACGTATCGTCACTGGGGTGACCGCCTGTCAGGCGTTGCTGGATGCCGCCGTGGCGCAGCAGGCTGATGCGGTGCTGGTGCATCACGGCTACTTTTGGAAAAGCGAGCCAGCGGTGATTCGCGGTATGAAACGTCGGCGTTTGAAAACGCTGTTGGCCAACGACATCAATCTGTACGGCTATCACCTGCCGCTGGATGCGCACCCTGAGATCGGCAACAACGCCTGTCTGGCGAAGATGCTGAATATCACGCCGTTGGGCGAGATTGAATCGCTGCTGCCTTATGGCGAGCTGCAACAGCCGCAGAGCGGCGATGAACTGCGCCACCAGTTGGAAGAGGCGTTAGGTCGTTCGGTGCTGCACTGCGGCGATCATGCTCCGGCGATGATCAAACGCGTGGCCTGGTGTACCGGCGGCGGGCAAGGGTTTATCGATCAGGCCGCTGATTTCGGCGTGGATGCGTTTATTACCGGTGAAGTGTCCGAAAAGACGGTGCATACCGCGCGAGAAATGGGGCTTCACTTCTATGCCGCAGGGCATCACGCCACGGAAAGAGCCGGAATTCGCGCGCTGGGCGAGTGGCTGGCGCAGCAGCATGGCTTTGACGTGACCTTTATCGATATTCCCAACCCGGCCTAATGGACCGTCGTCGCTGGGGATGAGGCTGGGCGACGGCGATGCGGCGCCACAGCGGACGTTTTCTGGGGAGGTAAGGATGCAACAGGTTCGCTGTTATCTGCTGGGCGAAAGTGCGGTGGTGCTCGAGTTGGCGCCCCCGGTTTCGCTGCAAAGTCAGCAACGTATCTGGGCCCTCGCGGAGCGCTTGCGCGGGGAAAGCGGGGTGGAAGAAGTCATCCCCGGCATGAATAATCTGACGGTGATTCTGGCGCAGCCGGTGTTTGCGCCGACGGCCGTATTAGCCCAGCTTCGTCATGCCTGGGATGAGAGCGCGGCGCAGCCTCAGGCTTCACGCGACATCGACATTCCGGTGATCTACGGCGGGACGCACGGGCCGGATCTGGCGCATGTCGCGGCACACTGTGGTATGACGCCGCGTCAGGTCGTTGAGTGTCATGCCGCCACGCGCTACACCGTTTACTTCATCGGTTTTCAGCCAGGCTTCGCCTATCTGGGCGATCTGGATGTGCGGCTGCATACCCCGCGTCGCGCAGAACCTCGTGTGAAAGTGCCTGTCGGTTCCGTCGGTATTGGCGGGCATCAGACCGGTATTTATCCTCTATCGACTCCCGGCGGTTGGCAACTGATTGGCCGTACCGAACTTTCGCTGTTCACGCCTGAATCGACGCCGCCGACGTTGCTGCGTCCGGGCGATCGGGTTCGCTTCGTTCCACAGCGGGAGGGACTATGCTGACGATAATTCGGGCGGGTTTACAAACCACGGTTCAGGATGCGGGTCGTTTCGGCTATCGCCAGTTCGGCATCGGTCAATGCGGCGCGTTGGATGTGCCTGCGCTGAGCATCGCTAACCTGCTGGTCGGCAACGCGGCCGATACGGCCGCGCTGGAAATTACGCTCGGCCAGTTTACGGCCAAATTCAACCGCCGATGCTGGATCGCGCTGAGTGGGGCGGATGCTCGCGCGGAGCTGGACGGTCAAACGCTGTGGACCGGGTGGCGCTATCCGGTGGAACCGGGACAGACGCTGCATCTGGGGATGCCGCGGCACGGTATGCGCAGCTATCTGGCGATTTCCGGCGGCATTGATGTGCCTGAGGTGTTGGGCTCGCGAAGCACCGATCTCAAAGCGGCATTCGGCGGCTTGGCGGGACGTCCGCTGGCTGACGGCGATCGCCTGCCATTGGGCGTTTCGCAACGACTACCGGCCAAGCCGGTCGGCATAAAACAGCTGTTGTTCCATAACCGGGTTCGGGTCTTGACGGGGCCGGAGTATCAGGAGTTCAGCGAAGTCGCGCATGACGAATTTTGGCGCACCGGCTGGCAGTTGAGCCCCCAAAGCAACCGGATGGGATATCGGTTGCAGGGGCCAGAGCTGGAGCGCGTTTCCCACCGCGAGATATTGTCTCACGGCGTGTTACCAGGGGTGATTCAAGTACCGCACAACGGCAAACCTATCGTCCTGATGTCGGACGCTCAGACGACCGGCGGTTATCCGTGCATCGCCAGCGTGATCGCCGCCGATCTTTACCATCTGGCGCAGATCCGTCTGGGAGAATCGGTGCATTTCGTTCACTGCTCGCTGTCTGAGGCTCGGCAGGCATGGCTGACTCAACGGCGTTATCTGGAACAACTGGCTTGGAGGCTACATGGTGATTGACTTGAACGCGGATCTGGGAGAAGGCGGGAAACATGACGAGGCGCTGTTGCAGTTGATTAGCTCAGCCAACATCGCCTGCGGCTTTCATGCGGGCGATGCGCAGACGATGCATCGTTCGGTGCGCTCGGCCATCAAATACGGCGTCACCATCGGCGCGCATCCGGGCTATCCCGACCGGGAACATTTCGGCCGCCGGGCCTTGCAGCTTTCACCCGACGCGGTCTTTGCCCAAGTCGTTTATCAGGTGGGGGCTCTGGCGGCGTTGGTCAAAGCGGAGGGCGCACGCATGTTCCACGTTAAGCCCCACGGTATGCTTTACAATCAGGCCGCGAAAGATCCGCAACTGGCGGACGCGATCGCCAGAGCGGTCAAGGTGGTCGATCCCTTGCTGCATCTGGTTGGACTGGCGGGTAGCGAGCTGATTAACGCCGGAAAACGCTACGGGTTAAAGACGCGCGAGGAAGTGTTCGCCGACCGCAGTTATCAGGCCGACGGCACACTGGTGCCGCGTGACCAGAGCAGCGCGCTGATCACCAGCGACGAACTGGCGCTGGCACAGACCCTTGAAATGATCCAACGCCAGCGAGTGCGCGCCACCGACGGCAGTTGGGTGCCGGTGAAAGCCGATACGGTATGCCTGCACGGCGATGGCGACCATGCGCTGCAGTTCGCCAGCAAGTTGCATCACAGTTTCGCGCAGTACGGCATTCGTATCGCCGCCTGCTGAGGAAAGACTATCAACGGGAGCGGAAGTTATGCCGGAAGGCCCTGAAATCCGCCGTGCGGCGGATACGCTGTCGACGGCTATCGTCGGGAAAACACTGACCGCCGCCTGGTTTGCGTTTCCCGCATTGAAAATCTACGAACAACGACTGGCAGGGACGCAGGTGACGCAGATTGTGACCCGAGGCAAGGCCCTGCTGACCTGTTTTTCCAACGATATGGTGCTGTATAGCCACAATCAGCTGTACGGCGTTTGGCGCGTGGGACTTCCCGAAACGTTGCCGGAAACCAAGCGCGACCTGCGCGTTAGGCTGACGACGGCCGATAGCGCCGTGTCTCTGTATAGCGCGTCGGATATCGACATGCTGACCACGGAGCAACTGGCGACGCATCCTTTCTTGCAACGCATTGGTCCGGACGTGCTCGATATGACGGTAACGGCTGAACAGGTGCAGGAACGGCTGCTATCGCCCCGTTTCCGCCGTCGTCAGTTTAGCGGGTTGTTGCTGGATCAGACTTTCCTGGCTGGACTCGGAAACTATCTGCGAGCGGAAATCCTGTGGCAGGCCGAGTTGGCGCCGCAGCATCGCGCCGCGGATTTGTCGCCAGAACAATTGATGGCCCTCAGTCAGGCTCTGCTGGAGATCCCTCGTTTGTCGTATCGGACGCGCGGCGAAGGGGATGAACGACGATATCACGGCGCCGTATTCCGCTTTCGCGTTTTCCATCGCGCCGGTAAACCCTGCGCGCGCTGCGGCCATCTTATTGAGCGCACGGTGCTATCGTCGCGACCGTTTTATGGGTGTTCCCATTGCCAACGCTAGCGAGGCAAGGCCGAGAGTAGGGACGGAATAGTCGCGCGTGACATTTATCTGACGACGGTTGTTTGCTGAGAAGCGGAAAGACGAGAAAGAAGAAGAGAATATCGCCCCGAGCTGAATACCTCCGGCTCGGGGCGATGTCTTAATTAGTGCTCTTTCACCTCAGGGTCGAAATCGCGTCGTTCGTAACCGGTGTACAGCTGACGTGGACGGGCGATTTTCAGACCTTCGCCGTGCATCTCACTCCAGTGGGCAATCCAGCCGACCGTGCGCGCCATCGCAAAGATGACGGTAAACATCGACGACGGAATGCCCATCGCTTTCAGAATGATGCCGGAGTAAAAGTCCACGTTCGGGTAGAGTTTGCGCTCGATGAAGTACGGATCGTTCAGGGCGATGTGCTCCAGCTCCATCGCCACTTCCAGCAAATCGTCCTTGGTTTTCAGCTCCTTGAGCACTTCGTGGCAGGTTTTACGCATGACGGTGGCGCGCGGGTCATAGTTTTTGTACACGCGGTGGCCGAATCCCATCAGGCGGAACGAATCGTTTTTGTCTTTCGCTCGCTCGATGAATTCCGGGATGTGTTTGACGGAACTGATCTCTTCCAGCATGCGCAGACAGGCTTCGTTAGCGCCGCCGTGGGCGGGTCCCCATAGCGATGCGATACCGGCGGCGATACAGGCGAACGGGTTGGCGCCGGACGAACCTGCCGTGCGGACGGTCGAGGTCGAGGCGTTCTGCTCATGGTCTGCATGCAGGATCAAAATTTTGTCCATGGCGCGTTCCAGCACCGGATTCACCACGTAGTCTTCACACGGCGTGGCGAACATCATGTGCAGGAAGTTGCCCGCATAGGAGAGATCGTTACGCGGGTAGATGAACGGCTGGCCCAGCGAGTATTTGTAGCACATGGCGGCGACGGTCGGCATTTTAGACAGCAGACGATAGGCGGCGATCTCGCGGTGCCGCGCATTGCTGATGTCCAGCGAGTCGTGATAGAAGGCGGCCAGCGCGCCGGTCACGCCGCACAGCACCGCCATCGGGTGCGAGTCGCGGCGGAAACCATGAAACAGGCGGGTAATCTGCTCGTGGATCATGGTGTGGCGGGTAACGATGGTTTTGAATTCGTCGTACTGCGCCTGCGAGGGCGCTTCTCCGAACAGCAGCAGATAACACACTTCCAGGTAGTTGGACTTCTCCGCCAGCTGATCGATGGGATAGCCCCGGTGCAGCAGAATGCCTTTTTCGCCGTCGATAAAGGTGATTTTGGACTCGCAGGACGCCGTGGAGGTGAAACCCGGATCGAACGTGAAATAACCTTTTGCACCGAGGCTGCGGATATCGATCTCGTCGTAACCGAGCGTACCGGACAGGACATCAAGCGCAATAGGCTCTTGACCGTCGATGGTAATCGTTGCGTGTTTGTCAGCCATTTTACATTCTCCTTAGCGTTTTAATTGACGACATTGCTCACCGTGACAGCGAGTCATCCTACCTGGGAGAGGCGACCGGAAGCCGGCTGGCATGACTCGGTAAAAACCGGTTGTTCAGGACGAGCCGTCGGCGGTGATTTCCCGCTAAGCGCAGGGGAGTAGCCGCCCTGTGCTTGCCGGTCATCCGGCGCGTCGTCCTGAATTCATTGTAGTCATACCGATGACTTTTACGTGGACTCTTTCGACACTGTTACACAACCCGCGACAATCGAAAAGGGCCGTCTATCGCCTTTGATATCAGTCACAAGCCCCAAAAACCACTTGTAAAATTAATGTTTAATAATCACCTATAACACTGATTTATTTTTAATAAATTGTTAAATGCGTGATCTAATTCACCATTCACAGCAAATTCCCTCAAACTCTATGTGTGCTATTTGTAATGATATTGTGAAGCACCTATACTTTTTTCAGGTCTCCGGAACACCCTGCAGTAGGAGCACCCAGCGTGATAGGTTTGCGCCGCCCAGGCTTGAAATTGGCTGACGGAGCGTGCGGCGAAATAAGGAGATGCCCGACTTATCTTCCTTTCATCAACCTCTCATGCTGTCTGACCCCCACAACAGGTCCGGAGTAAGAAAATAATAAAAGTTGTGTGGGCGAACCTGTGAAAAAACAAAGACCTGTCAATCTGGATCTGCAAACGATCCATTTTCCCGCTACTGCGGTAGCCTCCATTCTCCATCGCGTTTCCGGCGTTATCACCTTTGTTTCCATCGGTATCCTGCTGTGGCTGCTGGGTCTTTCTCTGTCTTCCGAAGACGGCTTCATGCAGGCGGCGTCCATCATGGATAGCGTCATCGTCAAGTTGGTCGTCTGGGGTATTTTGACCGCGCTGGCCTACCATGTTGTGGGCGGTTTGCGTCATTTGTTAATGGATTTCGGCGGAATCGAAGAAACCTTCGCCTCGGGTGAACGCTCCGCATGGATTGCTTTTGTTATTACTGTCGTGCTTTCAATCTTGTCTGGAGTCCTTGTATGGTAAGCAATGCTTCTGCACTCGGGCGTAATGGAGTACACGATTGGTTATTACTTCGCGCTGCTGCCATCGTCATCGTGCTGTACGTTTTGTATCTCGTGGGTTTTTTCGTCACCGTGCCTGAACTCACCTATCCCCTCTGGCGTGATTTCTTCGCCCTGCGTCTCACCAAAGTGCTCACTCTGCTGACCCTGCTGTCGATTCTGGTGCATGCCTGGATCGGTCTGTGGCAGGTGTTGACCGACTACGTCAAACCGCTGGCCGTTCGGCTCACGTTACAGTTGGCGGTGGTGGTCGTGCTGATGGTGTATGTCATTTATGGAACGATTGTGGTGTGGGGGGCATAATGAATCTGCCAGTCAGAGAGTTTGATGCAGTGGTCGTAGGCGCGGGCGGTGCAGGTATGCGCGCCGCGTTGCAAATTTCCCAGATGGGGTTGTCTTGCGCCCTGATTTCCAAGGTGTTTCCGACGCGTTCTCACACCGTTTCCGCACAGGGCGGCATTACGGTCGCGCTGGGGAATACCCACGAAGATAACTGGCAATGGCATATGTATGACACGGTAAAGGGATCCGACTATATCGGCGATCAGAATGCCATCGAGTACATGTGCAAGACCGGCCCGGAGGCCGTGCTGGAGCTGGAACACATGGGACTGCCGTTTTCGCGGCTGGATGACGGGCGTATTTATCAGCGTCCGTTCGGCGGTCAGTCGAAAAACTTCGGCGGCGAGCAGGCGGCGCGTACCGCAGCGGCGGCCGACCGCACGGGACATGCGCTGTTGCACACGCTGTATCAGCAAAACCTGAAAAACCACACCACCATCTTTTCCGAATGGTACGCGCTGGATCTGGTGAAAAATCAGGACGGTGCGGTGGTGGGCTGCACGGCGATTTGTATCGAGACCGGCGAAGTCGTCTATTTCAAGGCTCGTGCGACGGTGCTGGCGACCGGCGGCGCAGGGCGTATCTATCAGTCGACCACCAATGCGCACATCAACACCGGCGACGGGGTGGGCATGGCGCTGCGCGCCGGGGTTCCGGTGCAGGACATGGAGATGTGGCAGTTCCATCCGACAGGGATCGCGGGGGCGGGCGTGCTGGTCACTGAAGGCTGCCGCGGTGAGGGTGGCTATCTGCTGAATAAAGACGGCGAACGTTTTATGGAGCGTTATGCTCCGAACGCGAAAGATCTGGCGGGTCGAGACGTTGTCGCACGCTCCATCATGATTGAAATCCGCGAAGGCCGCGGCTGCGACGGTCCGTGGGGGCCGCACGTTAAGCTGAAGCTCGACCACCTCGGCAAAGAAGTCCTGGAGTCCCGCCTGCCGGGGATTCTGGAACTGTCTCGCACCTTCGCCCACGTCGACCCGGTGAAAGAGCCGATCCCGGTCATTCCGACCTGTCACTACATGATGGGCGGCATCCCCACCAAAATCACCGGTCAGGCGCTGACCGTCAACGAACGAGGGGAGGACGTGGTAATCCCCGGCCTGTTCGCCGTGGGGGAAATCGCCTGTGTCTCAGTACACGGCGCCAACCGTCTCGGCGGCAACTCGCTGCTCGACCTGGTGGTGTTCGGCCGCGCCGTGGGGATGCACCTTGACGCGTCGTTGTCTGAGCAGGGCGCCAGCCGCGATGCCAGCGAGTCGGATATCGAAGCCTCGCTGACGCGCCTCAACCGCTGGAACAACAATCGCGATGGAGAAAGTCCGGTGGAGATCCGTCGGGCGCTGCAAGAGTGTATGCAGCATAACTTCTCCGTCTTCCGCGAAGCCGATGCGATGGCGCAGGGGCTTGAGGAGCTGAAAGCCATCCGCGAGCGATTGCAACACGCCCGTCTGGACGACACCTCGCAGGAGTTCAACACCCAGCGTATCGAGTGCCTGGAGCTGGATAACCTGATGGATACCGCTTTTGCTACCGCGCTGGCCGCCAACTATCGTACTGAGAGCCGCGGCGCACACAGCCGATCCGACCATCCCGATCGCGACGACGAACACTGGCTTTGCCACACGCTGTATCTGCCGGACACCGAAAGCATGACGCGCCGTGAGGTGAACATGCAACCGACGCTGCGTGAGGCATTCCCGCCGAAAGCGCGTACCTATTAAAGGACGGAGAGACAGCGATGAAACTTGAATTTTCGATTTATCGTTACAACCCGGACAGTGATAATGCCCCGCGGATGCAGGACTACCAGCTGGAGGCCGACGAAGGCACGGATATGATGTTGCTCGACGCATTAATCCAGCTGAAAGAGCAGGACCCGACTCTCACGTTTCGCCGCTCCTGCCGTGAGGGCGTATGCGGTTCGGACGGGGTCAACATCAATGGTAAAAACGGGCTGGCGTGCATCACGCCGATCTCTAGCCTGCGTCGCGGCAGCCACAAAATTGTGGTCCGTCCACTGCCGGGGTTGCCGGTTGTCCGTGATTTGGTGGTAGACATGGGGCAATTCTATGCCCAATATGAGAAAGTTAAACCTTACCTGTTGAATAATGGGAAGAATCCTCCGGCGCGTGAAAATTTGCAGTTGCCGCAGGATCGGGCGAAGCTGGATGGACTGTACGAATGCATCATGTGCGCCTGCTGTTCCACCTCGTGTCCGTCCTTCTGGTGGAACCCAGACAAGTTCATCGGTCCGGCCGGATTACTGACGGCGTACCGCTTCCTGATAGATGACCGCGATACGGAAACCCAAGCGCGTCTCGATGGACTGGACGACGCTTTCAGCGTGTTCCGCTGCCACAGCATCATGAACTGCGTCAGCGTATGTCCCAAAGGGTTGAATCCGACGCGCGCCATCGGCCATATCAAGTCGATGTTGTTGCAGCGCGGCGCCTGATGACCGTATCGATGGGAGAGCCTCCGCCGTTGGACGGAGGTCATCGGGAGCGCAGTCCTACACCGCGTTCCGGCGTGATAGCTCCCTGTTTTAAGGTTCCTTTGGCGGGCGGTCTTTTCCTCGACATGCTCTCCGTCGACATGAAGAGTGAACCGTTTATCCGGCAATGCCGCTTTTACACGGCGCGACAAAAAATGTTAACCACGGCGAAAACTGAAGCATATCAGCTTAAGGGATCACAATGCAGAACGGTGCAATGAAGGCCTGGCTGGATTCCTCGTATCTGGCGGGGGCGAACCAGTCCTACATAGAGCAGCTCTATGAAGATTATTTAACCGATCCGGCCTCTATCGACACCAGTTGGCAAACGCTTTTCCAGCAAATGGTGGCGACGGGAGTCAAACCCGATCAACTGCACTCTCAAACCCGAGACTATTTTCGTCGTCTGGCGAAGGACAGCTCGCGGTATACCTCCTCTATTCACGATCCGGACAGCGATGCCAAGCAGGTCAAGGTGTTGCAGCTCATCAATGCGTTTCGCTTTCGCGGCCATCAGCATGCCAACCTCGACCCGCTGGATTTGTGGAAACAAGAAACCGTTCCCGACCTCGACCTTGCCTATCATCATCTGACCGAAGCGGACCTGGACGATACCTTTAACGTGGGATCGTTCGCTATCGGCAAAGAGACCATGAAGCTGCGGGATTTGTACGCGGCGTTGCGGCAGACTTACTGCGGCGCCATCGGCGCCGAGTATATGCATATCACCAACACGGAAGAGAAACGCTGGATTCAGCAGCGGATCGAATCCGTAGTCGGGCAGCCGTCGTTCAGCGTCGATGAGCGTAAGCGTTTTCTGAAAGAGTTGACGGCGGCGGAAGGGTTAGAGCGCTATCTGGGCGCGAAATTCCCCGGCGCCAAGCGCTTCTCTTTGGAAGGCGGGGACGCCCTTATCCCGATGCTCAAGGAAATCGTGCGTCATGCCGGGAAGAACGGGACGCGCGAAGTCGTGTTGGGGATGGCGCACCGGGGACGTCTGAATGTGCTGGTCAATGTTCTCGGCAAAAAGCCGCAGGATTTGTTCGACGAGTTTATCGGCAAGCACAAAGAGCACCTCGGTACGGGCGATGTGAAATATCATCAGGGCTTCTCTTCGGATGTGGATACCGAAGGCGGCAAGGTGCATCTGGCGCTGGCTTTTAACCCCTCGCATCTGGAAATCGTCAGCCCGGTCGTCATTGGCTCGGTGCGGGCGCGTCTGGATCGGCTGGATAACCCCAGCAGTGCGCTGGTGCTCCCGATCACCATTCACGGAGATGCCGCCATGACGGGTCAGGGCGTCGTGCAGGAAACGCTGAACATGTCCAAGGCCCGGGGTTATGACGTCGGCGGCACGATCCGCATCGTCATCAATAACCAGATCGGGTTTACGACCTCCAATCCGCACGATGCGCGCTCGACCGAATACTGTACTGATATCGGTAAAATGGTTCAGGCGCCGATTTTCCACGTCAATGCGGACGATCCCGAGGCCGTCGCATTCGTGACCCAGCTGGCGCTCGACTTCCGTAATACCTTTAAGCGCGACGTCTTCATTGACATGGTGTGTTACCGCCGCCACGGCCATAACGAGGCCGATGAGCCGAGCGCGACGCAGCCCCTGATGTATCACAAAATCAAAAAGCACCCGACGCCGCGTAAAATCTACGCTGACCGTCTGGAGCAGCAGAATTTGATCCATCTGGAAGACGCCACCGAAATGGTCAACCTGTACCGCGATGCGCTGGACGCTGGCGAATGCGTGGTGGAGGAGTGGCTGCCGATGGATATGCAGGCGATGGCCTGGATGCCGTATCTTAACCACGACTGGGACGAAGACTATCCGCATCAGGTTGAGATGAAGCGGCTGCAGGAACTCGCCCGCCGGATCAGCACCATTCCTACGGCGATCGAAATGCAGTCCCGGGTCGCCAAAATATACAACGACCGCGCCGAGATGGCGGAGGGCGGCAAGCCTTTCGACTGGGGCGGCGCCGAAACGCTGGCCTACGCCACGCTGGTGGATGAGGGCATTCCTATCCGGTTGTCGGGTGAGGACACCGGCCGCGGCACCTTCTTCCACCGTCACGCCGTCGTGCACAATCAAAAGAACGGGTCGACCTATACGCCGCTGTCGCATGTGCATAATGCACAGGGAGAGTTTAAGGTATGGGACTCGGTGCTGTCGGAAGAGGCGGTGCTGGCGTTCGAATACGGTTATGCCACGGCTGAACCGCGCACGCTGACCATCTGGGAAGCGCAGTTCGGTGATTTCGCTAACGGCGCTCAGGTGGTGATTGACCAGTTCATTAGCTCCGGCGAGCAGAAATGGGGGCGGATGTGCGGTCTGGTGATGCTGTTGCCGCACGGCTATGAAGGGCAGGGACCGGAACATTCATCGGCCCGTCTGGAACGCTATCTGCAGCTGTGCGCTGAACAGAATATGCAGGTCTGCATCCCGTCTACCCCGGCGCAGGTTTACCACATGCTGCGGCGTCAGGCGCTGCGTGGAATGCGACGTCCGCTGGTGGTGATGTCGCCGAAGTCACTGCTGCGCCATCCGCTGGCGACGTCGACGCTTGATGAGCTGGCCTCCGGTAAATTCCAGCCCGCGATTGGCGAGGCGGATGACATCGATCCTCGCGACGTGAAGCGCGTGGTGATGTGCGCAGGCAAGGTTTATTACGACCTGTTGGAAAAACGTCGCAAGAATGAGCAGAAAGATGTGGCGATTGTCCGCATCGAGCAGCTGTATCCCTTCCCTCAGCAGTATGTGCAGTCCGTGCTGGAACCGTACGCCCACGTTCTGGATTTCGTTTGGTGTCAGGAAGAGCCGCTGAATCAGGGCGCCTGGTATTGCAGCCAGCATCATCTGCGCGAGGCGATTCCGTTCGGCGCTTCCCTGCGTTATGCCGGCAGACCGGCATCCGCATCGCCCGCCGTGGGTTACATGTCCGTCCACCAAAAGCAGCAGCAAGATCTTGTTGATGACGCGCTGAACGTTAATTGAATCAAAAGGATAAATAATGAGTAGCGTAGATATTCTTGTCCCAGACCTGCCCGAATCGGTAGCCGATGCCACCGTGGCGACCTGGCGCAAGCAGCCGGGCGACAGCGTCCAGCGTGACGAAGTGCTGGTTGAGATTGAAACCGACAAGGTGGTGCTTGAAGTGCCTGCCTCCGAAGCCGGGATTCTGGATGCGGTACTGGAAGCGGAAGGGGCGACCGTCGTCTCACGCCAAATCCTTGGACGTCTGCGTCCTGAGGACAGCAGCGGCAAGGAGTCCAGCGAAAAACCGACGAACAAAGAGTCTACGCCAGCCCAGCGTTACACCGCCGGTCTGGAAGAGGAAAGCAACGACGTGCTGAGCCCGGCCATTCGCCGACTGATCGCCGAGCATGATTTAGACGCGTCGTCGATCGTCGGCAGCGGCGTGGGTGGACGCATCACCCGTGAAGATGTCGAAAAACAGCTTGCCCGACAGCGCGAGGCTGCCGCCATCGCCCCGGCGAGTGCGGACGTGACCGCCGCCGCTCCCACTTCTGATTCCTCTTTGGATCGACGCAGTGAAAAACGGGTGCCGATGACGCGCCTGCGGAAGCGGGTGGCTGAGCGCTTGCTGGAAGCGAAAAACAGCACCGCCATGCTGACGACGTTCAACGAAGTCAACATGAAACCCGTGATGGATCTGCGTAAGCAGTACGGCGAGGCATTTGAAAAACGGCACGGCGTACGCCTGGGCTTTATGTCGTTCTACATCAAGGCCGTGGTGGAAGCGCTCAAACGTTTCCCTGAAGTCAATGCGTCGCTGGACGGTGAAGATGTCGTGTATCACAACTACTTCGACGTCAGCATCGCCGTCTCGACGCCGCGCGGTCTGGTCACGCCAGTGCTCAAGGATGTCGATTTGTTGAGCATGGCGGATATTGAGAAAAAGATTAAGGAACTGGCAATTAAGGGCCGTGATGGCAAACTAACCGTGGATGAGTTGACGGGGGGAAACTTCACCATCACCAACGGCGGCGTGTTTGGTTCATTGATGTCGACACCGATCATCAATCCACCGCAAAGCGCGATTCTGGGGATGCACGCCATCAAGGATCGTCCGATGGCCGTTGAGGGTCAGGTGGTCATTTTGCCCATGATGTATTTGGCGCTTTCCTACGATCACCGGCTCATCGACGGCCGTGAATCAGTCAGTTTCCTGGTGACGATTAAAGACATGCTGGAAGATCCGGCGCGTCTGCTGCTGGACGTTTAAGGCAGGATAGGGCGGCCTGACGCCGCCCTTCGCCACCCAGGCCGTCTGTACACCGCCACTCATGAAATCGCGGATTTATCTTCAAATATAAAATGGATTGAACACCATGAATTTACACGAATATCAGGCAAAACAGCTCTTTGCTCGGTATGGCATACCGGCACCAGAGGGCTATGCCTGCAAGACGCCACGTGAGGCGGAAGAGGCTGCCGCGAAAATCGGCGCAGGCCCGTGGGTCGTTAAGTGCCAGGTGCATGCCGGGGGACGAGGCAAATCAGGCGGCGTTAAAGTCGTCAAAAGCAAAGATGAAATTCGCGCCTTCGCGGAAAACTGGTTGGGCAAGCCGCTGGTGACTTACCAGACTGACGCCCACGGTCAGCCGGTACAGCAGATTCTGGTTGAAGCCGCGACGGACATTGCCAGCGAACTGTATCTCGGGGCGGTCGTCGATCGCGGCAGTCGTCGCGTCGTGTTCATGGCGTCCACGGAAGGTGGCGTAGAAATTGAAAAAGTCGCGCAGGAAACGCCTCATCTTATCCACAAAACGGCGCTGGACCCTCTGACCGGACCGCTTCCGTATCAAGAGCGCGAGCTTGCATTCAAGCTGGGCCTCAGCGGCAAACAGGTTGCCCAGTTCACTAAAATCTTCATGGGGTTGGCCAAGCTGTTTCTGGAGCGCGATCTGGCGCTGGTTGAGATCAATCCGCTGGTCATCACCGGGCAGGGCGAGCTGCTGTGTCTGGATGGCAAACTGGCGGTGGACGGCAATGCGCTGTTCCGACAGCCTGAGCTGCGCGAAATGCATGACCCGAGTCAGGTCGATGAACGTGAGGAACACGCGGCGCAGTGGGAGCTGAACTATGTCGCGTTGGATGGCAACATCGGCTGCATGGTCAACGGTGCGGGTCTGGCGATGGGTACGATGGACATCGTGAAGCTGCACGGCGGCGCGCCAGCCAACTTTTTGGATGTCGGCGGCGGCGCGACCAAAGAGCGCGTGACAGAGGCCTTTAAAATCATTCTGTCAGACAGCAAGGTGAAAGCCGTGCTGGTCAACATTTTCGGCGGCATCGTACGCTGCGACCTGATCGCCGATGGCGTTATCGGCGCGGTGGCGGAAGTCGGTGTCAGCGTACCGGTGGTGGTGCGTCTGGAAGGTAACAATGCGGAGCTTGGAGCGCAGAAACTGGCGGAGAGCGGTCTGAATATCATTGCTGCAACCGGTCTGGCGGATGCGGCTCGGCAGGTGGTCGCTGCCGTGGAGGGAAAATAATGTCTATTCTGATCGATAAACACACCAAAGTGATCTGCCAGGGCTTCACCGGGAGTCAGGGAACGTTTCACTCCGAACAGGCGATAGCCTACGGCACGCAGATGGTTGGGGGAGTGACGCCGGGCAAGGGAGGCACTCAGCATCTTGGTCTGCCCGTGTTTAATACGGTACGCGACGCCGTTGCGGCTACGGGTGCGACGGCTTCGGTCATTTATGTTCCGGCTCCTTTCTGCAAAGATTCGATTCTGGAAGCGATTGATGCGGGTATCGAGCTGATTATCTGTATCACCGAAGGTATCCCGACGCTGGATATGCTGACGGTGAAGGCCAAGCTGGAGCAGACCGGGGCGAAAATGATCGGCCCGAACTGCCCGGGCGTGATTACGCCGGGTGAATGTAAGATCGGCATCATGCCCGGCCATATCCATCTACCGGGAAATGTCGGCATTGTTTCGCGTTCCGGTACGCTGACCTATGAAGCCGTCAAGCAGACGACGGACGTCGGCCTGGGCCAATCTACCTGCGTCGGCATCGGCGGCGACCCGATCCCCGGATCCAACTTCATTGATATTCTTAAGCTGTTTGAACAGGACCCGCTGACGAAAGCGATCGTGATGATCGGTGAAATCGGCGGAACGGCGGAAGAAGAGGCGGCGGCTTTCATCAAAGAACACGTCACCAAACCCGTCGTCGCCTACATTGCCGGCGTCACTGCGCCGAAAGGGAAGCGGATGGGCCATGCTGGCGCTATCATCGCCGGCGGAAAGGGAACGGCTGACGAGAAGTTCGCCGCGCTGGAAGCGGCTGGTGTTAAGACGGTACGCAGCCTGGCAGATATCGGTGAAGCAATAAAAAGCGTTATCGCCCGCTAACGTGACGAGACTGTCGTTGCATTAACACGACAACAGTCACACGCAGGAAAAGGCCATCTTCGGATGGCTTTTTTTTTATGTTTGAGCCTGACGAATATTTAATGGGAATAACACTCATTTGTAAAAATAACAGTGTGGCAACAACATAAACCAGTAAATATAAAAATAAGCAATCATAAAGAAACAAAAATGCAGCAAATACCCTGAATAATAAATCATCAAATATTAATTATTGAAACCTCGCAGTCACGTCAAATTAACAATCCACGCTCAATGAAAATGGAATGTGTCACGCTGTTAACGTTAGAGGCGAATATTGCGCCAGGTCAAAAAATACAGGGTGGATATCTTCGTCAAAATACGCTTAAATTGCGCCCGATCAATTATCTGTCAAAGGTATGTGATTGCGAAAAAAGGGGTTGAGTCAAAACTCCAACTGGCGTCACGTAAAAACCTATTTATTACAGGGGATTGTAGGCGTAATATACCGGTCACTCTGTTTTAGGTACGATATTGGTAATTTTCATAACCTTTCTTAGGCTTATTTTAATTAGACATATTGTCGTGGCGTGATTCGCGTCATGCGATGTTTAAGCCTGTGTTCAGCAATTTGTTGTGTTCTTTTAGGGTATTGCAGCCGTTGTTCAACGGATTGCCTCTACTGCGAGCGAAACCTTCCTGCGAGGAGCAAGGAGTCAAGATGTTTGATATAGTCGAACTGTCACGTTTACAGTTTGCCTTGACAGCAATGTACCATTTTCTGTTTGTGCCACTAACGCTGGGAATGGCGTTCCTGCTGGCAATCATGGAAACGGTCTACGTACTGTCTGGCAAACAAATTTATAAAGATATGACCAAGTTCTGGGGCAAGCTGTTTGCGATCAACTTCGCACTCGGCGTGGCTACCGGGCTGACCATGGAGTTCCAGTTCGGGACCAACTGGTCTTACTTCTCTCACTATGTCGGTGATATCTTCGGGGCTCCACTGGCTATCGAAGGTCTGATGGCGTTTTTCCTGGAGTCCACCTTCGTTGGGTTGTTCTTCTTCGGCTGGGATCGCCTGAGTAAAGTGCAGCATATGGCAGTGACCTGGCTGGTCGCTCTGGGTTCCAACTTCTCCGCGTTGTGGATTCTGATCGCCAACGGCTGGATGCAAAACCCTATCGCCTCCGACTTCAACTTCGAAACCATGCGCATGGAGATGGTGAGTTTTGCGACTCTGGTCTTCAACCCTGTTGCGCAGGTGAAATTCGTGCATACGGTTGCCGCCGGTTACTGTACGGGCGCGATGTTCATTCTGGGTATCAGCTCTTACTATCTGCTGAAAGGCCGCGATATCGCGTTCGCCAAGCGTTCATTCGCTATCGCTGCGAGCTTCGGCATGGCCTCCGTGCTTTCCGTTATCGTGCTGGGTGACGAATCCGGTTACGAAATGGGCGACGTTCAGAAAACCAAGCTGGCAGCAATTGAAGCCGAATGGGAAACACAGCCCGCTCCGGCCGCGTTCACCCTGTTCGGTCTGCCGGATCAGGAAGCCAGAGAGAACAAATACGCGATTCAGGTTCCTTATGTTCTGGGTCTGATCGCGACGCGTTCCACGGATAAAACCGTGACCGGGCTGAAAGAGTTGATGGAGCAGCACGAAGTGCGCATCCGTAACGGGATGAACGCCTATCATCTGCTCGAGCAGCTGCGTGCGGGCAACACTGACCCTGCGGTTCGCGAAGCCTTTAACGCCAGCAAGCAGGATCTTGGATACGGCATGCTGCTGAAACGTTATACGCCGCAGGTTTCCGATGCGTCCGAAGCGCAGATCCAACTGGCGGTGAAAGACTCTATTCCTCACGTCGCGCCGCTGTACTTCTCGTTCCGCATCATGGTGGCCTGTGGGATTCTGATGCTGATCATCATTGGTCTTTCTTTCTGGACCGTGCTGCGCAACAAGATTGGTCAGCGTAAATGGCTGCATCGTGCCGCGCTGTACGGCATTCCGTTGCCGTGGATCGCCGTGGAAGCGGGATGGTTTGTCGCAGAATATGGTCGTCAGCCTTGGGCGATTGGCGAAGTGTTGCCGACCTCTGTCGCCAACTCATCGCTGACAGCAGGCGATCTGCTGTTCTCCATGGGATTGATTTGCGGTCTGTACACGCTGTTCCTCGTCGCGGAAATGTACCTGATGTTCAAGTATGCGCGTCTGGGTCCAAGCAGCCTGAAAACGGGCGCATATCACTTTGAACAGCCGACCACCGCTGCGCCGGAAGCACGGTAACAGGAGTCCACTATGTTTGAGTATGAAGTACTGCGTTTTATCTGGTGGGCGCTTATCGGCGTACTGCTGATTGGTTTCGCCATCACTGATGGCTTCGATATGGGTGTGGGGATGTTGGTCCGCCTCATGGGCCGCAGCGACGTTGAACGTCGTGTGATGATTAACTCCATCGCGCCTCACTGGGACGGCAACCAGGTCTGGCTGATCACGGCGGGGGGCGCGCTGTTTGCCGCCTGGCCGATGGTCTACGCCGCCGCGTTCTCCGGCTTCTATGTCGCCATGATCCTGGTGCTGGCATCGTTATTCTTCCGTCCGGTGGGCTTTGACTACCGTTCTAAGATTGAAGACGCTCGCTGGCGCAACATGTGGGACTGGGGCATCTTCATCGGTAGCTTCGTGCCGCCTCTCGTCATCGGCGTTGCGTTCGGCAACCTGCTGCAGGGCGTTCCGTTCCACATCGACGCCTATCTGCGCCTGTACTACACCGGTAACTTCTTCCAGCTGCTGAACCCGTTTGGCCTGCTGGCGGGCGTGGTCAGCGTGAGCATGATTCTGGCTCAGGGCGCGACTTACCTGATGATGCGTACCAACGGCGAACTGCACCTGCGTGCTAAAGGCGTAGCGCAACTGGCGTCGCTGGTTCTGTTCATTACGTTTGCCCTGGCCGGTGTCTGGGTGGTTTACGGTATCGACGGCTACACCGTGACGTCGGTGATCAATACGGCTGCGGAATCCAACCCGTTGCGTAAAGAAGTGGTCCATCAGGCGGGCGCCTGGTTAGTCAACTTCAACCACTATCCTGTCCTGTGGGCTGTTCCGTTGTTGGGTGTAGTGTTCCCGCTGTTTACGGTGCTGATGGCACGCGTGGAAAAAGGCGCGCTGGCGTTCCTGTTCTCCTCGCTGAGCATTGCCTGCGTTATCCTGACGGCCGGTATCACGATGTTCCCGTTTGTTATGCCGTCAATCACGATGCCGAACGTCAGCCTGACCATGTGGGATGCCACATCCAGTCTGCTGACGCTGAAAGTCATGACCTGCGTGGCGATCGTCTTTGTCCCGATCATTCTGTGCTACACCACCTGGTGCTACTACAAAATGTTCGGTCGCATCACCAAAGAGCATGTCGAGCAGAACTCGCATTCCCTGTACTAAGTAAGGAGCTTATTTTATGTGGTATTTTGCCTGGATACTCGGAACGCTTCTTGCCTGTTCGCTGGGCGTGATCACCGCGTTGGCGATCGAGCACATTGAAGATGACAAAGCGGGTAAAGACGACGCGTGATGAGTCAATTTATCCATCGTCTCTATAGCATCATGGACAAGGGCCCGTTACGGGCCCTTTCCCTGATCATGGCCCTGCTATTAGCGGGATGCGTTTTTTGGGATCCGTCGCGCTTTGCGGCGAAAACCAGCACGATGGCCGTTTGGCAGGCGTTTGTCCTGATGTGGGCGGTCTGTGCGGGCGTGATTCACGGGACCGGATTTAGACCTCAGCGACTGCGCTGGAAGGCCTTTTTCTCACCTTTGCCTGCGGCGATCATTTTGGCCGCCGGCCTGTACTATTTCTTCCGGTAATCTTCGCGCTCAATCCCTTGTCATGTGGGCCGTTTCTGGCTCACATTTATTTACCAGCCTGTACATTCTCCCCATTCCAAACCACAATTCTCTTGCGTATAGTAGCCTGAGTTTTATTGCATGCATTGCTGGGATATAAAGTGAGTAATGAAGTGTTCTGCTGGCCGGTTCGCATCTATTATGAAGATACCGATGCAGGCGGTGTTGTTTATTACGCGCGCTATGCCGCGTTTTATGAAAGAGCTCGCACGGAAATGCTGCGTGCGCATGGTATTCATCAACAACAGCTGATGGAGCAAAGCCTCTCCTTCGTCGTTCGCAAGATGACAGTAGAGTACTTCTCTCCGGCGCGCCTTGACGATTTGCTGGAAGTTCAGAGCGAGATTGTTTCGCTTCGCCGGGCGTCAATGACGTTTGCGCAGCGCATTCTCAATCCCCAAGGCGAAGTGATGAGCCAGGCTGAAGTTTTGATCGCATGCATCGACCCACATCAAATGAAGCCGATTGCGCTTCCTAAGTCTTTTGTCGCGGAGTTTAAGCAGTGACTGACATGAATATTCTTGATCTGTTTCTGAAGGCTAGCCTTCTGGTGAAACTCATCATGCTGGTTTTAATCGGTTTTTCTATTGCGTCCTGGGCGATAATCATACAGCGTACCCGTATCCTCAACGCGGCAACGCGGGATGCCGAAGCGTTCGAAGACAAATTCTGGTCGGGTATCGAACTTTCCCGCCTGTATCAGGAAAGTCAGACGCGGCGCGAAACCCTGGCTGGAACCGAGCAGATTTTCTATGCCGGATTCAAGGAGTTCGCCCGGCTGCATCGCGCCAACCATCATGCGCCCGAAGCGGCGGTTGAAGGCTCCTCGCGGGCAATGCGTATCTCGATGAATCGCGAGCTAGAAACGCTGGAAACCCATATTCCTTTTCTTGGAACCGTCGGTTCTATTAGCCCTTACATCGGCCTGTTCGGTACGGTGTGGGGGATCATGCATGCCTTTATCGCGCTAGGTGCCGTTAAGCAGGCGACGTTGCAGATGGTCGCGCCGGGGATCGCCGAAGCGCTGATTGCTACGGCTATCGGCCTGTTTGCCGCGATTCCTGCCGTCATGGCCTACAACCGCCTCAATCAACGCGTCAACAAGCTGGAACAGAACTACGATAACTTCACGGAAGAGTTTGTTGCCATCCTGCATCGTCAGGCATTCTCCAACGATAGCAACCGTTAATCAGGAGGGAGCATGGCACGTGTACGTCGAGGTCGTCGGGAGCTGAAGTCCGAGATCAATATCGTCCCCTTACTGGATGTGCTGTTGGTGCTGCTGCTGATTTTCATGGCGACAGCGCCGATCATCACGCAAAGCGTTGAGGTTGATCTGCCGGATGCCACGGATTCCAAAACCGTTTCCAGCGATGATAATCCGCCCGTGATTGTCGAGGTTTCCGGTATCGGCCGATATAGCCTGGTGGTCGATCATAATCGTATGGAGCAACTGCCGGCAGAGCAGGTGGTGGCTGAAGCGCAGTCTCGGCTTAGCGCCAATCCGAAAACGGTGTTCCTGATCGGCGGCGCGAAAGAAGTCCCGTACGATGAAATCATTAAAGCACTTAATTTACTCCACCAGGCCGGCGTGAAATCCGTGGGTCTGATGACGCAACCGATTTGAGCCGGTAAACAGAGTATGAGTGATCTATTTGGCCACACTGTATTTGGGAATGACTTGTGCTAAAGGGAAACGGACAAAACGATAAGCTAAAACGGGCTTTGATTATCTCGGCCGTTTTGCACGTCATTTTGATTGCGCTGCTGGTTATAAGCTCCTTGCACCAGTCAATGGACGCCAGCAATGGCGGCGGAGGCGGGTCGGCTATCGATGCCGTGATGGTTGATCCCGGTGCCGTTGCCGAACAGTACAACCGTCAGCAGCAGCAACAAAGCGACGCGCAGCGCGCTGCGCAGTTGCGTCAGAAGCAAGCCGACCAGCAGGCCAAAGAACTACAGGAAAAACAGGCCGCGGAGCAACAGCGTCTGAAAGAGCTGGAAAAAGAGCGGTTGCAGGCGCAGGAAGAAGCCAAAAATCAGGCGCAAGCGCAAGAACAGCAGCGTAAGCAGGCTGAAGAAGCGGCGCAACAGGCGAAAGAACAGCAGAAACAAGCTGAAGCAGCGGCGGCGAAAGCCAAAGCTGACGCCGAGCAACAGGCTAAAGCCGCCGCTGAAACCAAAGCCAAAGCGGAAGCGGAACAGCAGGCCAAAGCTGCCGCGGCTAAAAAGCAGGCGGAAGAGGAAGCTAAGAAACAGGCTGCCGCAGACGCGAAGAAAAAGGCTGAACAGGAAGCGAAGGCTAAAGCAGCAGAAGTGGCTAAAGAGAAAGCTGAAGCGGACGCCAAGGCAAAAGCCGCTGCTGACGCTAAAGCCAAGGCCGCCGCCGATGCCGCGAAGAAAGCGGAAGCTGCGGCAGCCAAAAAAGCCGCTGACGACAAGAAAAAGGCCGCTGCGGCTGAAGCCGCCAAGCAGGATAGCGAAGTGGACGATCTGCTCGGTGGGCTGTCGGCGGATAAAAATGCGCCTAAATCAGGCTCTGCCGCGAGTAGCGGTGGTGCCGCTGGCGTTGGCAAGAATAAGAAAAGCGGGGCGTCCGGGGCTGCGTTGGATAGCTATGGCAGTCAGATTAGAACCGCGATTCAGAGTAAGTTTTACGATTGGGAATCCTATAAAGGTCGGACGTGTACGCTACGCGTCAAACTGGCGCCGGATGGTCTGCTAATCGATGTCACTACCGAAGGCGGCGATCCTGCCCTGTGTCAGGCGGCTATCGCTGCTGCCAAGCAGGCCAGGATCCCCAAACCGCCGAGCAGTGAAGTCTATGAAGCATTCAAGAATGCCCCGATAGACTTTAAGCCGCAATAAAGCAGTCTAGGGTCGGGAAGGGATTTAAGATTATGACTATGGCCGACAGACCAGATAATCGTGTTTTGTTGACATTGGTTTTGTTCACATTCTGCTAATTTATCGCAGGTTAAGCGCCTGGATAAGGGAGATGAAATGAAGCAGGCATTTAAAGTTGCATTAGGTTTTTTGATGCTGTGGGCGGCAGTACTGCATGCGGAAGTCCGCATCGAAATCACCCAAGGGGTCGATTCCGCTCGTCCTATCGCCGTTGTGCCGTTCAAATGGGCTGGACCTGGCGCTGCGCCGGAAGAAGTTGCTGGGATCGTTGGTGCGGACTTACGCAATAGCGGCAAGTTTAACCCGATTGATCCTGCACGTATGCCGCAACAACCGGGTAGTGCTGCGGAAGTGACCCCTGCCGCTTGGACGGCATTGGGCATTGACGCCGTCGTTATCGGCCAGGTGCAGCCGAGCGCCGATGGCTACGTTATTTCTTACCAACTGGTGGATACGTCCGGCAACCCGGGTAGCGTCCTGGCGCAGAATCAGTTCAAGGTCACCAAGGATTGGCTGCGTTTTGCGGCGCATACCGCTAGCGATGAAGTTTTTGAAAAGCTGACTGGTATTAAAGGCGCATTCCGTACGCGTATCGCCTATGTGGTTCAAACCAACGGCGGCCAGTATCCATACGAACTGCGGGTAGCGGATTATGACGGTTACAATCAGCGTCCTGTGCATCGCTCGCCTCAGCCGTTGATGTCACCAACATGGTCTGCCGACGGCAATAAACTGGCCTACGTGACCTTCGAAAGCGGCCGTTCTGCGCTGGTCGTACAGACGCTGGCGAATGGTGCCATCAAACAGGTGGCCTCGTTCCCACGTCATAACGGCGCGCCGTCCTTCTCTCCTGACGGCAGCAAACTGGCGTTTGCTCTGTCCAAGAGCGGAAGCCTGAACCTGTACGTGATGAATCTGGGCTCTGGACAGATTTCTCAGATCACCGACGGACGTAGCAACAACACGGAGCCGACTTGGTTCCCGGATAGCCAGACACTGGCCTATACTTCCGATCAGGCGGGACGTCCGCAGGTGTATAAAATTAATGTCAACGGCGGTGCGCCTCAGCGCCTGACCTGGGAAGGTGCCCAGAATCAGGACGCGGATGTTAGCAGCGACGGTAAATTTCTGGTGATGGTGAGCTCCAACAGCGGAGTGCAGCATATCGCCAAACAGGATCTGGTAACGGGGGCCGTTCAAGTATTGACGGACACGTTCCTGGACGAAACGCCAAGCGTTGCGCCTAACGGCACCATGGTAATCTACAGTTCCAAACAGGGGATGGGATCCGTGCTGCAGCTGGTTTCGACTGATGGTCGTTTCAAAGCGCGTCTTCCGGCAACTGATGGTCAGGTAAAATTCCCTGCCTGGTCGCCGTATCTCTAAATGCAAATAGCTATGATAACCTTTTGAAAGGACATAAAAATGCAATTCAATAAAGTGCTGAAAGGCCTGATGTTGGCTCTGCCGGTGCTGGCTGTTGCCGCGTGTAGCTCTAACAAACATGCTAACAACGACCAATCTTCTGAGAATGGCGTCGGCGTTGGCAGTGGTATGGAAAACGGCGGCAACATGTCATCCTCTGAGCAGGCTCGCCTGCAGATGCAGGAACTGCAACGCAACAACATCGTTTACTTCGATCTGGACAAATATGACATCCGTTCAGATTTCGCCCAGATGCTGGATTCCCATGCCGCATTCCTGCGCAGCAACCCGTCTTACAAAGTGACCATCGAAGGTCATGCGGATGAACGTGGTACGCCGGAATACAACATTGCACTGGGTGAACGTCGTGCGAATGCCGTGCAGATGTATCTGCAGGGTAAAGGGGTTTCTTCTGACCAGATCTCTATCGTTTCTTACGGTAAAGAAAAACCTGCGGTTCTGGGTCATGACGAAGCTGCTTACTCTAAAAACCGTCGTGCCGTTCTGGTCTACTAAGAGTATTGCATGAACAGTAACTTCAGACCTTACCTTCTAAGTCTGTCGTTACTGGTTGGCGTAGCGGCCCCCTGGGTCGCTACCGCCCAAGCGCCAATCAGTAATGCCGGCTCAGGCTCGGTGGAAGATCGAGTCACTCAACTGGAGCGAATCTCAAACGCTCACAGCCAGCTTTTAACCCAACTTCAGCAACAGCTCTCCGATAACCAGCGTGATATCGACAGCCTGCGTGGTCAGATTCAGGAAAGTCAGTATCAGCTCAATCAAGTCGTAGAGCGTCAGAAACAGATCTACCAGCAAATAGATAGCCTGAGCTCTCAGGGCGCGCAGACGCCTGCTCCTGAGGCCTCAGACGCTAGCAATCCCCCTGCGGCGAGTAACGCTGCTCCGACCGCGCCTGCCAGCACGGGAGACGCGAATAGCGATTACAACGCCGCCGTGGCGCTGGTGCTCGAAAAAAAGCAGTATGATCAGGCTATTGTTGCGTTGCAAAACTTCGTCAAGAAATATCCTGATTCCACTTATCAGCCCAATGCCAACTATTGGCTGGGACAGTTGAACTACAACAAGGGTAAGAAAGACGATGCGGCTTACTATTTCGCCAATGTCGTAAAAAACTACCCGAAATCTCCTAAAGCCTCTGAAGCCTTGTATAAGGTTGGAGTGATCATGCAGGAGAAAGGCCAGACTGATAAAGCCCAAGCGGTGTATCGTCAGGTGGTCAAAATGTATCCCAATACAGAAAGTGCCAAACTGGCGCAAAAATCCTTGTCCCACTCTTAATTTCTACGATAAGGCGCAAAACTTGCTCTAAAGGAGCGGGTTTTGCGCCTATTTGTTTGAGTTGTAAGCAGTTAAACGTTTTTTTTATAAAATAGGTTGCTTGGAAAAATTATCACAGTAATATATGCCGCCGTTGCCAAGGCGATAGTGAATCGCTGAAGTGATGTGGAAATTGGGTCGTTAGCTCAGTTGGTAGAGCAGTTGACTTTTAATCAATTGGTCGCAGGTT
>NZ_CAMKXG010000010.1 GCF_946477055.1 Lonsdalea britannica
AAGTCAACGACTTTCTTCGTTTTTCTTCGACTGTCACCGCATCGCGTTGTCCGCTGTGCCGTGTCAGTGAGAGCGCATTATAGGGACTTCCTTTCAGCCCGCAACCGGTATTTATCACAAATTTTATCGTTTGCTGCATTCCACAGCAAAAGGCCGCCTTATACCTTTTTTTGCACAGAATTATCCACAGATGTGGCAAACGCTGAAATTTGACAAGCATCACGCAAACGTTTTCGCTACAATTTCCCCCCTGAAAACCGGACCCCGGTTGCGGGGGCATTAGCTGAATATTCATCTCAACGCCCTGACTTAAGCTTTTAATCAGCAATATTCACATAACGCTCTCTGAATACGAACCTAGCCAAGGGATCACATCATCATGCAACAACATCGTCCTCTCCGTCGTGCTTTGCTCAGTGTGTCTGACAAAGCCGGTATTGTTGAATTCGCTCAAGCGCTGTCTGAACGTGGCGTGGAGCTACTCTCTACGGGCGGCACCGCACGGCTGCTGGCCGACGCCGGATTACCCGTGACGGAAGTGTCGGATTACACCGGATTTCCAGAGATGATGGACGGACGAGTCAAAACGCTGCATCCCAAAGTTCACGGTGGGATTCTCGGCCGCCGAGGCCAAGACGACGCCATCATGGCGCAACATGATATCCAACCGATAGATATGGTCGTTGTGAACCTTTACCCGTTCGCCCAAACGGTCGCAAAAGAGAACTGCACGTTGGCCGACGCCGTTGAAAATATCGATATCGGCGGACCCACGATGGTGCGTTCAGCCGCCAAGAACCACAACGATGTCGCCATCGTGGTAAAAAGCAGCGACTATGCCTCTATTATTAATGAGCTGGATACGCACGAAGGATCGCTGACGTACGAAACCCGTTTCGATCTGGCCATCAAAGCCTTTGAACACACCGCCGCGTACGACAGCATGATCGCCAACTACTTCGGCACCCAGGTTCCGGCCTACCACGGGGATACGTCACGCCCGGCTGGTAACTTCCCTCGCACGCTGAACCTGAACTTCATCAAAAAGCAGGATATGCGCTACGGGGAGAACAGCCATCAGCAGGCCGCTTTCTATATAGAAGAAGAGGTAAAGGAAGCGTCAGTCGCCACCGCGACCCAGTTGCAAGGCAAGGCGCTGTCATACAACAACATCGCTGATACCGACGCGGCGCTGGAATGTGTTAAAGAGTTCGCTGAACCGGCCTGCGTCATTCTTAAACATGCCAACCCTTGCGGTGTCGCCATTGGCGACTCGATTCTCGACGCCTATGAACGCGCCTACCAAACCGACCCGACGTCAGCATTCGGTGGCATCATCGCGTTCAACCGCGAGTTGGACGAAGCCACTGCACAGGCCATTGTCAGCCGTCAGTTCGTCGAAGTGATTATCGCGCCTTCGGTCAGCGACGCTGCGCTGCAGGTGACCGCCGCCAAACAAAACGTCCGGGTACTCACCTGCGGACAATGGCAGCAACATATTCCCAGCCTTGACTTCAAACGCGTCAACGGCGGTTTACTGGTGCAGGATCGCGACCTTGGCATGGTCGACTCCTCACAATTACGGGTGGTGACGGAACGTCAGCCCACTGAAGCGGAGCTCCGCGATGCGCTGTTCTGCTGGAAAGTGGCGAAGTTCGTCAAGTCCAACGCCATTGTCTATGCCCGCGACAACATGACCATCGGCATAGGCGCAGGACAGATGAGCCGGGTTTATTCCGCCAAGATCGCCGGTATCAAAGCTGAGGATGAAGGACTCGTGGTCGAAGGCTCCGTCATGGCGTCCGATGCCTTCTTCCCCTTCCGGGATGGCATTGATGCCGCCGCCGCCGTAGGCATTACCTGCGTTATTCAGCCAGGCGGTTCCATCCGCGACGACGAAGTGATCGCCGCCGCCAATGAGAACGGCATTGCTATGCTATTTACCGACATGCGTCATTTCCGCCATTAATCCGGAGCAAGACTCACCATGAATATTTTAATTATCGGCAACGGCGGGCGCGAACATGCGCTTGGCTGGAAAGCAGCGCAATCTCCCCTGGCGGATAAGGTTTTCGTCGCGCCCGGCAATGCGGGCACCGCATTGGAACCGTCGCTGGAAAACATCGACATCGCCGCAACAGATATTCCGGCGCTGGTCGACTTTGCGAAGCAAAACGACATTGGTCTGACTATCGTTGGGCCCGAAGCGCCGTTGGTCATCGGTATCGTCGATGCTTTCCGTGCAGCGCAACTCCCCATCTTCGGCCCAACTCAGGCCGCGGCGCAGCTCGAAGGTTCTAAAGCGTTTACTAAAGACTTCCTGGCGCGTCATCATATTCCCACGGCGGAATACCAGAACTTTACCGACATTGAACCAGCCATCGCCTATATCCGCGAGAAAGGCGCGCCTATCGTCATTAAGGCGGACGGTTTGGCCGCCGGCAAAGGCGTTATCGTCGCCATGACGTTGGAAGAAGCTGAAAATGCCGTGACGGACATGTTGGCAGGCAACGCATTTGGCGATGCCGGTCACCGCGTCGTCGTCGAGGAGTTCCTGGATGGCGAAGAAGCCAGCTTTATCGTCATGGTCGATGGCGAGCACGTGCTGCCAATGGCCACCAGCCAGGATCATAAGCGCGTGGGGGACGGCGACTCCGGCCCCAATACCGGCGGTATGGGGGCGTACTCTCCGGCTCCGGTCGTCACCGACGAGATCCACCAGCGCGTGATGGACCAGATTATTTGGCCGACCGTACAAGGCATGGCGGCGGAAGGGAACGTCTACACCGGCTTCCTTTATGCGGGACTGATGATCTCCGCCGACGGTCAACCCAAGGTCATCGAATTCAACTGCCGCTTCGGCGATCCTGAAACGCAGCCGATTATGCTGCGTATGCGCTCCGATCTGGTCGCGCTTTGCCTGGCGGCGTGTGATGGCAAACTGGATGAACAGCGTTCTGAGTGGGATGAACGTCCTTCTCTGGGTGTCGTTCTCGCCGCTGGCGGTTATCCGGCTGATTATCGCAAAGGCGACACCATTTCCGGCCTGAGAACGTCGGAAACGGCAGACGGCAAAGTCTTCCATGCCGGCACGGCGCTGAAGGGCAATGATGTGGTAACCAACGGTGGACGAGTCCTTTGCGTGACGGCGCTGGGTGCAAGCGTGAAAGACGCTCAGCGTAATGCCTATGCGCTGGCGAAAGGGATTCGTTGGGAAGGATCTTTCTGTCGTACCGACATCGGTTACCGCGCTATCGACCGGGAACAGTCGCACTCCTGATGCCTTAGCATGATGAGTGAGCCTTCTTGCGGGGGCTCACTCTAACTCGCTCCGTTCTTAGTCGCTCTGTAGCGAATCTGCCGTGGGTTCCCAACGGCAAAAATCTTCATTGGCGACCAGCAGAAGCTGCGTCCCTTCAGGCGACTCCAGCCAGGCAATGCTTAACGGTACGGAAGATCGCTGCTGGCGCTGTACTATGCGTTGCGAGGCTCTGCGGTCCAGACTCGGACGAATGCGTTGACCGTCGCAAGTCACTACCACCCCGTCCTGCCACTGTCCCTGCTTCAATTGAACGTTCCCCGTGCGCATGATGTCGCTCATTTCCAAAAGCCTGCCCGCATCAAACTGATACAGCGCGATATCATCATCGGATAACGGCTCGCGGCGATCGGGTAGCTGACGCTGCATATAGCTGACGGCGCCTTTGGCATCAAAACGCAGACGTACGTCCTCTTTGTCAGGCGCGCTCTTGCTTTGCGTGATTTCACGCACGGCGTTCTGCTGGAATTGGTATCGGGTGATTTGGGTGCTGTGGCCATTAAATGGGCTGAAGACCGTCATCAGTGCCGTTTGCTGCTGAGCCGGGTCGTCTTTGCGCCACACGCGCACTACGCCACGGTCAGAGAGGTATCCCCCGGCATACAACGCGGAGGGTGGCGAGTGGGAGCTACAGGAAACCACCAGGGCGGCTACGCTCCCAATCGCAGTACGTTTAAGAAAAAGCAAAAGGGGCGAAATCGCCCCTCTGTTCAAACCTTTTCTTAGCATGCGCTTATTTTACAGCGTCTTTCAGTGCTTTACCGGAAACAAATGCAGGCACGTTGGCAGCTGCGATTTTGATTTCTTTACCCGTCTGCGGGTTGCGGCCAGTGCGCTCATTACGATGATTGACTTTGAAAGTACCAAAACCAACTAATTGTACTGCATCACCTTCTTTCAGAGACTCAGTAATTGCCGCCAGAGTAGCTTCCAATGCAGCTTTAGCCTGGGTCTTGGAAAGGTCAGCCTTGTCAGCAATTACATCAATCAGTTGAGTCTTATTCATAAGTTATCCTTACAGTGTGTTTATCGCTTGCTAAGCATCGAGTGCGACGGAAATGCCATTAAAGCACTCTCCTGCATATACGCACCGACAGCCACTTTTTTTACGCCCCCCAAATGTAGACCAGACGGGGTGCGGTGTGAAGCCCTTAGAGCGGCCATTTAAGACCTTAAATCACGTTTTACCGGTTATTGATATAAATTTATCCCAATATTGCTGCTTCCCGCCTCGCGCAGGTCGGCGCGAAGACCTTTGATCAGCTCGATATCACGCTCTTCACAGGCCGCCAACAGGCGGAAGATCTCCCACTGGAGATCCCATTCCTCTTCAATTGCAGGAATGACGTTGAGTTCCTCATCCGTCATTTCTCTGCCAGCCTGAGTCATCTCCAACATCGCTACCGTTCTAATGGAGGTTTCACTAATCACGATAGCATGCGACAGCGTTTCACCGCTCAGGCGAGAGTGAACTAACTCCCCTAAAGCGATACAAGCATCTATCGCTGGATAGACCCCGTAAAGATCATAGTCGTCAGCGGATGGAACCGCATCCTCCAGCTTTTCCAACTGAAGGTCAAAGTTAACCTTAGCATCTTTGACCACCAGTGTTTCCCAAATCAGATCGAGGATGCGACGGTATACCTGCGCATCGCCAAATTCCGTCTGGCGGCAGAACTCATGGTAGTTGGGATACATGCGTTCACAGAGGCTCGCCATGAAAGTGACATGCTGCCAGCTTTCCAGTTTCTCCAGACGCAAATGAATGGGATTACGTAACATGTTTTATCTCTAACGTGACGGACCGCAGTGTAGCCAAAAACGGCCAGCGGCCCTATTCCTGAATTCCTAAAAAACGCTGGCGCGATTATCTACAGTGTTTGCTGATGTTGCCAGCGCTGAAATGCAATTCGGTTTGACGCCGCCGCGTCGGCCCAACGCGTGGGCTCCGGCAAGCGGTAGCCGCGCGTGCAGCGTTTCACCCACAACAACGCCGTTTCCAAACCGACCCGATGCCCGGTTGAGACAAACAGCGGGTTGCAGCGTAATTTACTGCGCCATACCCAGCCAATCTGTTCGCCTTTGTCCATCAGCGGCTGCTGACTGTCGACGTCGGCATCCAGCGCAGCATACTGACCACACAGACGGCGTTTGGCCACGCCGATGGTGGGCACGTCGACCATCAGCCCAAAATGGCTGGCGACGCCCAGGCGGCGAGGATGGGAAATACCATGACCGTCCACGAACAGCAGATCCGGTGAGTGACGCAGTGATTTCCACGCTGCCATCAGCGCGGGGGCCTCGCGAAAAGAGAGCAATCCCGGGATATAAGGCATCGTCGTCGGGATACGCGCGATCTGATACTCCACCAGCTCAAGCGACGGATACGCCAATACGGCTATCGCCGCCCGGGTCACCGTGCCCTCCTGCTCAAACCCGACGTCCGCACCGCCAATCAATGCTGGCTGTTCGAACGGGAGCGCATCATGACGGACGACCTGAGCCGCCTTGATTAACTGTTCAGCCCGTAAAGACTGAGTGTCAATCATGCCTTCTCCTGATGATAAGGCCGGGACAGGCGATGTACTGCGTCCACGAATGCTCCGGCGTGTTCCGGCGGTACATCCTGATGGATGCCGTGACCGAGGTTGAAAACGTGGCCATTGCCCGGACCAAAACTTTCCAAAATGGTGCTCACTTCCTGTTCGATACGAGCTGGCGGAGCATAGAGCATGGACGGGTCCATATTGCCCTGCAGCGCAACCTTGTCGCCCACACGACGCCGAGCGTCGGCGATATCCGTTGTCCAATCCAGACCCAGCGCGTCGCAGCCTGTTTCGACCATCGCTTCCAGCCACTGTCCGCCGCCTTTGGTGAACAGCGTCACCGGCACGCGGCGGCCCTCATGCTCGCGCAGCAAACCATCGACGATCTTGTGCATGTAGTGCAGCGAAAATTCGCGATAGTCACGACCGCTGAGCGCGCCGCCCCAGGTATCGAAAATCATGACCGCCTGAGCGCCCGCTTTGATCTGTGCGTTCAGGTAAAGGATGACGCTGTCCGCCAGCTTATCCAGCAACAGATGCAGCGTGCGCGGTTCAGCGAACAGCATCTTTTTGATAACGGTAAACGCTTTGCTGCTGCCACCTTCGACCATATAGGTCGCCAGCGTCCACGGACTGCCGGAGAAACCAATCAGCGGGACTTCGCCCGCCAGATGACGACGGATGGTGCGTACGGCGTTCATCACGTAGCCCAGTTCCTGTTCCGGGTCGGGGATCGGCAGCGCCGCGACCTCGGCATGGCTTCTTAACGGATGACGAAAACGCGGACCTTCGCCCGCTTCAAAATAGAGTCCCAATCCCATCGCATCGGGGATCGTCAGAATATCGGAGAACAGAATGGCTGCGTCCAGCGCATAGCGTCGCAGCGGCTGCAGCGTCACTTCGCACGCCAGCTCGGCATTCTTGCACAACGACATGAAATCTCCGGCCTGAGCGCGCGTCGCTTTATATTCCGGCAGATAACGCCCCGCCTGACGCATCATCCAAACGGGCGTGACATCAACAGGCTGACGTAATAGAGCGCGTAAATAGCGATCGTTTTTAAGGTCGGTCATGATCTTTTCCTTTTGGCGCCTGAACGGCAGGCGCGTAGGTCGCTGTGGTCTGGGTATTTCAGGCGGCAGTGTAGCGGGTTGACTTCCCTCAGGCTACACGCATGACGCAGACGGATTAGCCGTCGGCTTCTCGGCACATCACCACCGTATCTTCTATCAGTCGGCGCGCCACGGTTCCCGGCGGCGGCAGGATCGGCAGCTTGTCGTAACGGAACCAGGCGGCATCGCGGAGCTCGGACGGATCGTGACGCAGTTCGCCGTCGGCATACTCCGCAATATAGGCCATCATCAGAGAATGGGGGAACGGCCAGGGCTGAGAACTGACATATTGCAGGTTTTTAATGCGAATATTGCTCTCTTCCATGACTTCTCTGGCCACAGCTTGTTCGAGCGTTTCACCCAGCTCGACAAACCCGGCCAACGCGGTGTACATGTTGCCCCGGTGACGGACATGCTGCGCCAGCAAAATCTCAGTACCACGACGAATCGCCACGATGACGCAGGGCGCAATCTGCGGATAGTAACGTTCCCGGCAGTGACCACACAGGCAGGCCAGCTCGGTTTTACTGTGGTGCATCTCATGACCACAGTAGCCGCAGAAACGGTGGGCGCGATAAAAATCGGCCAGCTGAATTCCCCGGCCCGCCAGTTGGAATAACCCGCTTTCCACATCCAGCAGTTGACGCAGCGATCCCATCTCTTCGGCCATGGTCTGACGCACCAGCCAGACAGGCTCCCCCTGCCATTCGCCAATCCGGCGGGCGGCGCATGCTTTCAGTCCCCATTGGGTGGAAGAACCGTGCGGCAGTCTCCCCTCAGGCAACCAAATCTGATTATTCTCGCCGACAACCCACCAGCCGAGCTCTTCACCTGTTAACGTTACTTCCATCTCTTCTATCGCCCTCTGTCACCGAGTCTATGGCTATGATGTGTAGATATAGACAACATTAATGCATATAAATCAGACGCTCTACGCTTTAGCACCATACCATGCCATAGAAACTCGTTCCGCAGTTCTGTCTCCTCGCCGCGTTCAGCCCGCAATAGTGTTTTTCAATGAAATTCCCCTCAGGGAGGACGATTTATCGCACATTTCGCGAAAAATAAGGCCACTGTCAGCAACAGGCATTTTCTATCGTCTTAACGCTTGATGTCCTACAACAGACGTGCGCGTTGTCTTCACCTAACGCCGTTCTCCGCCTTTGACAGCGACACATTGCCAGCATAGAGTGTAGGCGATTGACCTCGCCCAGCGCATCGGGCGTTATCTTGTCGGAGTGCCTAGCGTCGCGGTAACGCGTGCGGGCTGAGACCGTTAATTCGGGATCCGCGGAACCTGATCAGGTTAAAACCTGCGAAGGGAACAAGAGTAATTTTTATCCTTTTCCCCAGACAAAGCTGTCATCACCCGGGGAAAAAGAAACGTCTCCATTACTCCATCCGAACTCCAGACAAGCAATGTTTCCTTTTATCCAAACAGGAATTTGCTATGTCTACAGAAAAAAAAACCTCAGGACGCCGCGAGCAACGCGCCTCCGCACAACGTTTTATCGACGAGGTGCAGGGCACCGCTTTTCCGCAATCGCAGCGCATTTATCTGACCGGCTCACGGCCCGACATCCGCGTCCCTCTGCGGGAAATCCAACTCAGTCCTACGCTGCTCGGGGGAAACCGGGAAGCACCTCGTTACGAACGGAATGAGCCGATACCGGTCTACGACACCGCCGGACCTTATGGCGATCCCGACGCCGTCCCCGATGTTCGCCGTGGGCTGGCTCGCCTGAGAACCGCCTGGATTGAGGAACGCGGCGACACCGAACGCTTATCCCAGCTCAGTTCCGGATTTACCCAGCAACGTCTGGCCGATGCCGGTCTGGACCATCTGCGCTTCGAACATCTGCCCCAGCCCCGCCGTGCTCAGACCGGTAAACGCGTCACCCAGCTGCACTACGCCCGTCAGGGGATCATCACGCCGGAAATGGAGTTCATCGCCCTGCGGGAAAATATGGGGCGCGAGCGTGTGTCTAACCCGACACTGCGCCAGCAACACCCCGGCCAGAGTTTTGGCGCTCATCTGCCACAGACCATCACGCCCGAGTTTGTTCGTCAGGAAGTGGCCGCTGGCCGCGCAATCATCCCCGCCAACATCAACCATCCAGAATCCGAACCGATGATCATTGGCCGCAACTTTTTGGTCAAAGTGAACGCCAATATCGGCAATTCGGCGGTCACTTCCTCCATTGAAGAAGAAGTGGAGAAACTGGTGTGGTCCACCCGCTGGGGAGCCGACACCGTGATGGACCTGTCTACCGGCCGTTATATCCACGAGACGCGCGAGTGGATCTTGCGCAACAGCCCGGTCCCTATCGGGACGGTACCCATTTATCAGGCGCTGGAGAAGGTCAACGGCGTCGCGGAGAACCTGACCTGGGAGATGTTCCGCGACACTCTGCTAGAGCAGGCCGAACAGGGCGTCGACTACTTCACCATCCACGCGGGCGTGCTGCTGCGCTATGTGCCGATGACCGCTCAACGCCTGACCGGCATCGTCTCACGCGGTGGGTCCATCATGGCGAAGTGGTGTCTGTCGCATCACAAAGAGAGCTTCCTGTACGAGCATTTCCGCGAGATATGTGAAATTTGCAGCGCGTACGATATCGCCCTTTCGCTGGGCGACGGCCTACGGCCCGGCTCGATTCAGGACGCCAACGACGAGGCGCAGTTCGCCGAATTGCATACTCTGGGCGAACTGACCCACATTGCCTGGGAGTACGACGTTCAGGTGATGATTGAAGGTCCGGGCCATGTCCCGATGCAGATGATCCGCCGCAATATGACCGAAGAGCTGGAGCACTGCCACGAAGCGCCTTTTTATACTCTCGGCCCGCTCACCACGGATATCGCGCCGGGCTATGACCACTTCACCTCTGGCATCGGCGCCGCCATGATCGGCTGGTTCGGTTGCGCCATGCTGTGTTACGTCACTCCTAAAGAGCACCTGGGGCTGCCGAACAAAGAGGATGTAAAGCAGGGGTTGATCACTTACAAGATCGCCGCGCACGCCGCGGATCTGGCGAAAGGTCATCCGGGGGCGCAGATCCGCGACAACGCGATGTCGAAAGCCCGCTTCGAATTTCGCTGGGAAGACCAGTTCAACCTGGCTTTAGATCCGGAGACCGCGCGAGCCTACCACGATGAAACGCTGCCGCAGGAATCCGGCAAGGTGGCTCACTTCTGCTCCATGTGCGGCCCGAAGTTTTGCTCCATGAAAATTTCTCAGGAGGTCCGGGACTACGCCGCGCAACAACAGGCGGATGCCCAACCGATTGACGTCGGCATGGCAAAAATGTCGGCAGAATTCCGTGCTCACGGCAGCGAACTGTATGTGCCGCAGGAGGATGCCTGATGAACGCCCCCCTGCTTGCTTTCCCCGCAGTGGAATCACGACTAGGGCTCTACCCAGTGGTCGACAGCGTTGAGTGGATCGAACGACTGCTCCGAGTGGGTGTGAAAACGCTTCAACTGCGGATCAAAGACCAGCCGGACGATCGGGTTGAGGCCGCCGTGATTCAAACGATCGCGCTCGCCCGTCGCTATCAGGCACGCCTGTTCATCAACGATCACTGGCAGCTGGCCGTGAAACATCAGGCCTACGGCGTCCATCTAGGCCAGGAGGATCTGGATACCGCCGATCTGCAGGCGATCCGCCGCGCCGGACTCCGGCTGGGGGTTTCTACCCATGATGATCACGAGCTGGCGCGCGCCGTCGCTATCGCCCCGTCCTACATCGCGCTGGGCCATATTTTCCCAACCCGGACCAAAGAGATGCCGTCAGCGCCGCAGGGACTGGCCGAACTGGCGCGTCATATCAGTGAACTGGCGGGACGCTTTCCCACGGTCGCTATCGGCGGCATCAGCATCGAACGAGTCCCTTCAGTGCTGGCGACAGGCGTCGGCAGCATCGCCGTCGTGAGCGCGATTACTCAGGCGGCGGACTGGCGACAGGCGACGGCGACCTTGCTGCGTCTGATCGAAAACCGGGAGGCGTAACATGCTGAACGATGAGGCATTTATGCGCTACAGCCGCCAGCTGTTGCTGGAAGATATCGGCCCTGTTGGTCAACAGCGGCTGGCTGACGCCACCGTGTTGTTGGTCGGGCTCGGCGGTCTGGGCGCGCCCTGTGCGCTCTATCTGGCGGCCGCAGGCGTCGGCAAACTGCTGCTGGCGGATCATGACACGCTGCATCTCTCCAACCTGCAACGCCAAGTGCTCTACCGCACTGAAGATATCGCGCAGCCTAAAGCGACGCTGGCTCAGCGCCAGCTGTCGGCGCTGAACCCGGACATCGCCATCGAGCCATTGCAGACACGACTGGAAGGCGAGGCGCTGGCTTACGCGGTTGGCCGCGCAGACCTGGTGCTGGACTGTAGCGACAACATGGCGACCCGCCATGCTGTCAACGCCGCCTGCGTTCGGGCCGGAAAACCGTTAGTCAGCGCCAGCGCCGTCGGCTTCGGCGGTCAGCTGCTGGTGCTGACGCCCCCCTACCTTCACGGCTGCTACGCCTGCCTTTATCCAGACGCGACCGAGCCTGTTCGCAACTGCCGCACCGCTGGCGTACTGGGTCCAGTTGTTGGGGTTATGGGGACGTTGCAGGCGCTGGAGGCCATCAAACTGCTATGCGGACTGCCGTCAACCTTGGACGGCAAGCTGAGGCTGTTCGACGCCCGCCAGCAGCACTGGAATACCTTGCAACTCTCCCCCGCTGCGGGCTGTCCAGTCTGCGGGAGCGCCGTATGAAAATTCATATCAATGAGGAAACCGTCACGCTGGAGGAGCCGATCAGCGTGGAGCAACTGTTGCAACGGTTGGATCGTCTGCAGCCGGGCACCGCGCTGGCGATCAATCAGATCGTCATCCCTCGCCCCGACTGGAGCACCTGTCAGGTGCAGGACGGGGACGACATTTTGCTCTTTCAAGCGATAGCAGGAGGATAAATGCTCACCATCGCAGGAACCACATTTACATCCCGGTTGCTGGCTGGCACCGGTAAGTTCGCCAGCGCGGAGATCATGAGCGCGGCGTTACAGGCGGCGGGCTCCCAACTGGTCACGCTGGCGATGAAACGCGTTAGCCTTTCCGGCGACAGCGACGCCCTTCTCGCCCCCCTACAGCGGCTGGGCGTTCACCTGCTGCCGAATACCTCCGGGGCCAAAACGGCCGAGGAAGCGGTCTTCGCCGCCCATCTCGCTCGTGAAGCGCTGGGGACACGTTGGATTAAGCTCGAGATTCATCCCGACATGAAATACCTGCTGCCCGACCCGGTGGAAACGCTAAAGGCGGCGGCACAGCTGGTGAAAGAAGGATTTATCGTGCTGCCTTACTGCGGCGCCGATCCGGTCCTGTGCAAACGACTGGAGGCCGTCGGCTGCGCTGCCGTCATGCCGCTCGGAGCGCCGATTGGTTCTAATCAGGGACTGCAAACGCGCGACTTCCTCAGGATCATCATCGAACAAGCACAGGTACCGGTCGTTATCGACGCGGGGATCGGCGCGCCCAGTCAGGCCGCCGAGGCCATCGAGATGGGCGCGGATGCCGTACTGGTCAATACGGCGATGGCCGTCGCCCGCGACCCGGTTAGCATGGCCCGCGCCTTTCGGCTGGCCGTTGAGGCTGGCGCGCTGGCGGCGGAGTCCGGCTTAGGTGCGCGTCAATCCCACGCCAGCGCCACCAGCCCCCTGACCGGTTTTCTGCAACAGCCTCAAACGGGAGCAGGCTCATGAGTGAAGGATTTTATCGTCGCTGGGAGACGCTCGACTGGGACGACCTCCGTTGTCGCATCAACGGTAAAACGTCTGCCGACGTCATCCGAGCATTGAACGCCGACCGGCCCGATCGCGACGACTTTATGGCGTTGATTTCGCCCGCCGCGGCAGGCTACCTCGAGCCGCTGGCGCAGCGCGCGCAACGTCTTACCCGCCAGCGCTTCGGCAACACGGTGGGATTCTACGTTCCGCTCTATTTGTCCAACCTGTGCGCCAACGACTGCACCTATTGCGGGTTTTCGATGAGCAATCGGATTAAGCGCAAGATCCTGAATGACGAGGAAATACAGCGAGAGTGCCGTGCGATCCGCCAGCTTGGGTTCGACCAGCTGCTGCTGGTTGCTGGCGAACATCAGGGCAAGGTGGGGATGGACTACTTTCGACGCGTGCTGCCGCTGATCAGGCCGCACTTCAGCTCGATGATGATGGAGGTGCAGCCGCTGTCGACGGAAGAGTATGCCGAGCTAAAGACGCTGGGGCTGGACGGCGTGATGGTCTATCAGGAAACCTATCACGCGCCGACCTACGCGCGGCATCACCTGCGGGGACGCAAACAGGATTTCGCCTGGCGGCTAGCCACGCCGGATCGTCTCGGCATGGCTGGGATCGACAAGATCGGTCTTGGGGCGTTGATCGGCCTGTCGGACAGCTGGCGCGTGGACTGCTATATGGTGGCGGAACACCTGCTCGATCTGCAACAACGTTACTGGCAGAGCCGCTTCTCGCTCTCGTTTCCACGCCTGCGACCGTGTGCTGGCGGTATTGAACCGGCTTCGCTGATGGACGAGGCGCAGCTGATGCAGACAATTTGCGCATTCCGGCTGCTGGCGCCGGACGTTGAGCTATCGCTGTCCACACGTGAATCGCCATTTTTTCGCGATCATATGGTGCCCATCGCCATCAACAGCGTCAGTGCCTTCTCCAAAACGCAGCCGGGCGGCTACGCCGACAACCATCCGGAGCTTGAGCAGTTCGCTCCTCATGACGCTCGGCGGCCGGAGGCGGTGGCGGACGCGATAACCCGCGCCGGCCTACAGCCCGTGTGGAAAGATTGGGACGGCTATCTGGGAAGATCGCGCACTCCGTCGCATCTCGACTGAATGCGCCGCGATGTCTTGAACGCCGGACATCGCGGTTCTTCCTCCTTAGGCCTGAGGGGATCAGGCTCTGCAGGCGAGCGTCATCTCCCGCTCGATTTCTTCCCCAATCATCTTCAACGCCCTTTCCGTTTTCTCTGTGCAGGGCAACGCATAGTTCAGACGCAGACAGTTGCGATATTTACCCGATGCCGAGAACAGCGAACCTACGGCGACCTGCGTATCGCGTTCAGCCAGACGACGATTCAATCGGATGCCGTCGAAAGCTTCCGGCAGTTCTATCCACATCAAAAAGCCACCCTGTGGTCGGCTGACGCAGATCCCTTCGGGGAAATAGTGGCGGACAAAGCTGGTGAAGCGACACTGATTGCGCTGGTACTGCGCCCGCATGCGTCTCAGGTGCGGCAGGTAGTGACCCTGACGAATAAACTCGGCGACCGCTGATTGTGTCTGGATGACGCCGCCGCCGCTGTTCACGTACTTCATATGCAGTACGCGGTCGAGATACCGTCCCGGCGCGACCCAGCCCACCCTCAGGCCCGGCGCCATAACCTTCGAAAAGGAGCTACACAACAACACCCGCCCATCGTCATCCAACGACTTCAAGGTCATCGGCCGCGGGTACTCGTAAGCCAGTTCCCCGTAGACGTCATCTTCAATCACGGCGATATCAAAACGCTGCGCCAACGTCATCAATCCCCGTTTACGCGCCTCCGGCATGATAAAACCCAACGGATTGTTGCAGTTCGGCACCACGAACACTGCCTTGATCGGCCACTGATCCAGCGCTAATTCCAGCGCCTCCAGACTGAGGCCATTGACCGAATCCGTCGGAATTTCAATGACTTTTACCCCGTAGCTCCGCAGCGTCTGCATCATCCCGTAAAACGCCGGGGATTCGACAGCGATGATGTCTCCCGGCTGACAGACCGCCCGCAGGCACAGAAACAGCGCTTCCTGACACCCCGTCGTGGTGACAATGTCGTCGGCGCTCAGCGTGCATCCGCTGTCGACCGCCAGCCGCGCAATTTGCTCGCGCAACGCCGTCACGCCAAGCAAACCGCCGTATTGCAATAGCGAGATATCCTGCTTCATGCCCTGTCGGCTGATGATTTTCCATAACGGTTTGAGGGTGGTCGACGTGACGTCCGGCATGCCGCTGCCCAGCTGCATGACATCGCTTTCCTTCCGTACGTCCAACAACCCTCGCACCGCGTCCCAATGGGTAATTTCAACCGGCCGCTGTGCCGGGCGCGTAATGGCGGGAATGGGCGGCGCGGCATAACGCGCAGAGACAAAGTAGCCCGAGCGGGGCTGCGGGGAGATCAGCATCTGCTCTTCCAGCAGATGGTAAGCCTGTTGAACCGTACTGATACTGACGCCATGCTCCTGCGAGAGGATTCTGACCGACGGCAGACGTTCCCCAGGCTGATAAAGCCCTTGTTGAATGCGCTGCGCCAACAAGGTGGCAAGATGCTGATAGCGAGTCATGAAAGTATCCTACCTTGAAGCGTTATCATTCGATAACCAGTACAGATTGACACAAAAAGTCCCATTCAGGGCCATACAATCCTCTTCTGTATGGTCAATAAACTGTATTTGTGAATCTGTATTGTTTTCCGTCGCTCTTTCATGATGGTGCCACACCATCGGGGGAGGGAATGAAGATGACACAACACCATCCACTTTCGCAGACATCCACGCTGCGCACGCTAGTCAGCAGAATCTACAAGCATTGGCAGGCACGGCGTTTGCGCATCTCGACGCGCACGTTGCTGCGGACGATGAGCGATGAACGCCTCAAAGATATTGGTCTGTCGCGTGCAGACATCGATCAGTGCTACCGGGCCGATGCCTTCGGCAATGAGGGTTGGCTTCAGGCGCGGAATGATGCTCACAAGAAAAATGAAAGGTGAGTTATGTCGCCGATGTGTTTGCGCGAGGGTTCCCACGTCAGTACAACGGCGCTCGCGGAAGCCATCGGGCGACGCTAGAGTGCGAATGCCGGCACATCCGTCGGCCACAGGCTGACTGTGAATCCTCAAGCCTGCGCCGCTTATGTCGCCGTCGGTCTGTCCTGACCGACGGCGACCCTTCCTGCGCGGAGCGCTATTTGTCTTCGTTGTATCCCGGCGTTTCCCACAGCGAAGGCCACTCACCCGGCCAACCGCCATTGCATCCCGTCTGGCTGTGGTAAGTCACGAGCCGGAACTGCTGACCATCGTAACGCCACTGGGCGCTTTCACCGCAGTCGGCAAACCCACGTCCCTTCGCCAAATGGAACAGGTCGCCAGTCTGAGGATCATAGTCAGCGTTGGTAAACCAATCCACCTGCTGCGGGCGGCCATTTTCATCCGGCAGCGGCAACGGCAGTACCAGTTGATGCGCCGCCGACGGATTATCGCGCGGCGTGATAAACACCAGGCTCGAGGACTGATAGGCCCCCATACCGCAGTTAATCATGACCAGCGCATTGCGTTGGTCCAGCGGGTGAACCTGATTGATCTCTTTGTCCTGCTCGTTGACATCGCAGGTCTCTCTCACCAACAGCGCATGCTGCGCCTTGATGACGGCCTCGACCAACGCTTGCGGATGACTGACCGCAGGCGCGTTTGTCAGCGCTGGCGGCAGTTCGGGTTGACTCAACCTCGCCGGGACGTCGGAAGCCGGTTTACTTCCCCGCTGCAGCAGTGCGCCCTGAGTACCGATCCGTCCCTGCCGTTCATCCACCAGCAGGAGCGCGGCGTTCAATCCCCGCAGGGAGCTTCCCTGCTGCGGATCGTCACCGACGGAAAGGGTCAGCGCATCTTTGGCCTGCTGTAGAAAATGTTGTATCGCGGGCAGATTTTCCGTGGCGACAATGGCGTCGTCATCGTTGATCGCTGGCGTTAAGCTCAACCCTTCCGCGGCGTCTTCGTCCAACCACAAGGTGGGATGGGCTTCCTGAGAAAAGGGGACAATCGTCAATGACGTCACGCCGGTAGCGCCGGACTGCCGCGTCAGCGTTATACGCAGGTTTTCATCAATATTACGCACATCGCAGTCGTTCAGGTTGTTGCACGTCACCTGCCAGTTAGAGAAGATTTTTTGCACCGGCGGCGCAAACGGCACTCCGGCAAAAGCCGGTACGGCGGACAACACCGCCAGACTGGCTGCAACCACGCTTGCTTTCAGCATAATGTTTCTCTCATCGCTCTGTTTTCTGTCTCTTATCACTCACTTTTTATGCATAAAAAAACCGCTCCGGGGAGCGGTTTTTTATCATGCAGCGTCGACGTTACTTGTCGTCACTGTTGCCGAAACCGGCGTTCAGCAGCTCAGCCAGGTTAGCCGAAGCTTCATCCGCGCTGACCTGCGGAACAGCAACGGGTTCGCCAGCCTGACGGCGACGCATACGATCCTGATGGTATGCATAACCGGTACCGGCCGGGATCAGACGACCCACGATCACGTTCTCTTTCAGACCGCGCAGTTCATCACGCTTACCAGCCACTGCGGCTTCGGTAAGTACGCGCGTCGTTTCCTGGAACGAGGCCGCAGAGATGAAGGACTCGGTCGCCAGAGACGCCTTGGTGATACCCAGCAAGTCGCGGCTGTAGGTTGCCGGAATCTTGCCGTCGGCTTCCAACTGACGGTTGGCGATCTTGACGCGAGACACTTCAGCCTGTTCGCCTTCCAGGAACTCAGTGCTACCCGCGCTGGCGATGGTGCCTTTACGCAACATCTGACGAACGATAACTTCGATGTGCTTATCGTTAATCTTAACGCCCTGCAGGCGGTAAACTTCCTGCACTTCGTTGGTGATGTAACGGGTCACCGCATGCACGCCACGCAGACGCAGAATGTCGTGCGGAGACTCAGGACCATCGGAGATCACGTCACCACGTTCAACGCGTTCACCTTCGAACACGTTGAGCTGACGCCATTTCGGAATCATCTCTTCGTACGGATCGCTACCGTCAACCGGGGTGATCACCAGACGGCGCTTCCCTTTGGTTTCTTTACCGAAGGAAATGATACCGCTGATTTCAGCCAGAATTGCTGGCTCTTTCGGACGACGGGCTTCGAACAGGTCAGCAACGCGCGGCAGACCACCGGTGATATCCTTGGTACCGCCGGATTCCTGCGGAATACGGGCCAGGGTGTCACCAGAGCCGATTTTCACGCCGTCTTCCAGCTGGACAATCGCTTTACCCGGCAGGAAGTACTGAGCCGGCATATCGGTACCCGGAATCAGAACGTCTTCGCCGTTGTCATCAACGATTTTCAGCGCTGGACGCAGTTCTTTACCACCACCGGTACGTTCTGCACTATCCAGAACCACGATGGAGGACAAACCGGTCAGCTCATCGGTCTGACGCGTAATGGTCTGGCCGTCAATCATGTCGGTGAAGCGAATGTTACCGCTCACTTCCGTGATAACCGGCATGGTGTGCGGATCCCAGTTTGCTACGGTTTCGCCACCAGCTACGGCTTCGCCGTCGCCTTTCGCCATCACTGCACCGTAAGGCACTTTATAGCTTTCTTTCGTACGACCAAATTCGTCGATCAGCGTCAGTTCGGTGTTACGAGAAGTAATCACCAGCTTGTCTGCGCTGTTCTTAACGTACTTGGCGTTGCTCAGTTTCAGCGTACCCTTGTTTTTCACCTGGATACTGGATTCTGCTGCCGCACGAGATGCCGCACCACCGATGTGGAAGGTACGCATGGTCAGCTGGGTACCCGGTTCACCGATAGACTGTGCCGCGATAACCCCGATGGCTTCACCCTTGTTGATGATGTGACCACGAGCCAGGTCGCGACCGTAACATTTGGCGCACACGCCAAAGTCGGTTTCACAGCTTACGACAGAGCGTACTTTCAGCGAATCGACGGAGTTTTCTTCCAGCAGGTCACACCACTGTTCGTTCAACAGCGTGTTACGCGGAACCAGAATGTCAGCCGTACCCGGTTTGATCACGTCTTCGGCCGTTACACGACCCAGAACACGTTCACGCAGCGGTTCTTTAACGTCGCCACCTTCGATGACCGGCGTCATCATGATGCCTTCGTGCGTTCCGCAATCGTCTTCCGTTACAACCAGATCCTGCGCCACGTCGACCAAACGACGGGTCAGATAACCGGAGTTAGCGGTTTTCAGTGCGGTATCCGCCAGACCTTTACGAGCACCGTGGGTTGAGATGAAGTACTGGAGTACGTTCAGACCTTCACGGAAGTTCGCGGTGATCGGCGTTTCGATGATGGAGCCATCCGGCTTCGCCATCAGACCACGCATACCTGCCAACTGACGAATCTGTGCAGCAGAACCACGCGCACCGGAGTCGGCCATCATAAAGATGCTGTTGAAAGAAACCTGCTGCTCAACAACGCCATCGCGGTTAACCACGTCTTCTACAGACAGGTTTTCCATCATCGCCTTGGCAACACGTTCGTTCGCCGCAGCCCAGATATCGATCACTTTGTTGTAGCGTTCGCCCGCGGTAACCAGACCAGACTGGAACTGCTCCTGGATCTCGGCAACTTCGGTTTCCGCTTCTTCGATGATTTCGGCTTTCTTCGCCGGGATAACCATGTCGTCGATACCAACGGACGCACCAGAGCGCGCAGCGTAAGCAAAACCGGTGTACATGATCTGGTCAGCAAAGATAACGGTCGGCTTCAGGCCCAGAATGCGGTAACAGGTGTTCAGCATTTTGGAGATCGCTTTCTTGCCCAGAGGCTGGTTAACGATCGAGTACGGCAGACCTTTCGGCACGATCATCCACAAGATCGCACGACCAACGGTCGTATCGATGATGCTGGTCTGATGCGTGGTTTCGCCTTCAATGTTCTTGATCTCTTGCGTAATACGCACTTTGACGCGCGCATGCAGAGAAGCCAGACCAGCACGATAGACGCGTTCAGCTTCTTTCGGTCCAGTCAGAACCATGCCTTCGCCTTTGGCGTTAACACAGTCACGGGTCATGTAGTACAGACCCAATACAACGTCCTGAGACGGAACGATGATAGGCTCGCCGTTCGCAGGTGACAGGATGTTGTTGGTAGACATCATCAACGCACGCGCTTCCAGCTGGGCTTCCAGCGTCAACGGTACGTGAACAGCCATCTGGTCACCATCGAAGTCGGCGTTATACGCAGCACACACCAGCGGGTGCAGCTGAATCGCTTTACCTTCGATCAGAACCGGTTCAAATGCCTGAATACCCAGACGGTGCAGGGTCGGCGCACGGTTCAGCAGTACCGGGTGTTCGCGGATGACTTCATCCAGGATGTCCCATACGACCGCTTCTTCGCGTTCAACCATTTTCTTGGCTGCTTTGATCGTCGTAGCCAGGCCACGCAGTTCCAGCTTGCCGTAGATGAACGGTTTGAACAGTTCCAGCGCCATTTTCTTCGGCAGACCGCACTGATGCAGACGCAGGTACGGACCTACGGTGATAACGGAACGACCGGAGTAGTCGACACGTTTACCCAGCAGGTTCTGACGGAAACGACCCTGTTTACCTTTGATCATATCGGCCAAAGATTTCAGCGGACGCTTGTTGGAACCGGTGATGGCACGACCGCGACGGCCGTTATCCAGCAGCGCATCCACCGCTTCCTGCAGCATACGTTTTTCGTTGCGCACGATGATGTCCGGCGCAGCCAGATCCAGCAGACGTTTCAGACGGTTGTTACGGTTGATCACGCGACGATACAGATCGTTCAGATCCGACGTAGCGAAACGACCACCGTCCAGCGGTACCAGCGGACGCAGGTCCGGCGGCAGCACAGGCAGCACGGTCAGGATCATCCACTCCGGCTTGTTGCCAGACTGTACGAACGCTTCCAGCAGCTTGATACGCTTGGTCAGCTTTTTACGTTTGGTTTCAGAGTTGGTTTCGTTCAGCTCTTCACGCAGCTGTTCGCACTCCTGCTCCAGATCCATGTTTTTCAACAGGGCCTGAATCGCTTCGGCGCCCATCTTGGCGTCGAATTCGTCACCAAACTCTTCCAGCGCATCCAGATACTGCTCTTCCGTCAGGATCTGGCGCTTTTCAAGGTTGGTCATACCGCCTTCGATAACCACATAGGATTCGAAGTACAGGACGCGTTCGATATCACGCAGCGGCATATCCAGCAGCAAACCGATGCGGGAAGGCAGCGATTTCAGGAACCAGATGTGCGCGGTCGGAGAAGCCAGCTCGATGTGGCCCATACGCTCACGGCGTACTTTGGTCTGGGTCACTTCAACGCCACACTTCTCACAGATAACACCACGGTGCTTCAGGCGTTTGTACTTACCGCACAGGCACTCGTAATCTTTTACCGGCCCGAAGATACGGGCGCAGAACAGACCGTCACGTTCTGGTTTGAACGTACGGTAGTTAATGGTTTCCGGCTTTTTAACTTCACCAAAAGACCACGAACGGATCATGTCTGGCGATGCCAGAGCAATTTTGATCGCATCAAACTCTTCGGTCTTAGTTTGCGCTTTCAGAAACTTTAATAAGTCTTTCACGGATTGGCTCCTGTCGGAGTTAGACCTGTAAGGCACCTGAGTCAACCCCAGGTGCCCCTGTAACGAATGTCAGCAACGCAATCGGGCTGGTATTACTTTTCTTCCAGCTCGATGTTGATACCCAGCGAGCGGATTTCTTTCAACAGTACGTTGAAGGATTCCGGCATGCCTGGTTCCATCCGGTGATCGCCATCCACGATGTTTTTGTACATCTTGGTACGGCCGTTCACGTCATCGGATTTCACCGTCAACATTTCCTGCAGGGTATAAGCTGCACCGTAAGCTTCCAGCGCCCATACTTCCATCTCACCGAAACGCTGACCACCGAACTGCGCCTTACCACCCAGCGGCTGCTGAGTAACCAGGCTGTAGGAACCGGTGGAACGTGCATGCATTTTGTCATCAACCAAGTGGTTCAGCTTCAGCATGTACATATAGCCCACGGTGACCGGACGTTCAAACTGCTCGCCGGTACGGCCGTCAAACAGCGTAATCTGACCGGAAGTCGGCAGATCGCCCAGCTGCAGCAGCGCTTTGATTTCGCTCTCTTTGGCACCGTCGAAGACCGGCGTCGCGATTGGCATACCCTTCTTCAGGTTTTCTGCCAGACGCAGCACTTCGTCATCGGAGAACGTGTTCAAATCCACTTTCTGACGAACGTCGTTACCCAGGTCGTATGCTTTCTGGATGAATTCACGCAGTTTGTCCGCTTCTTCGCGCTGCTTCAGCATGGTGTTGATCTTGTCACCAATACCTTTCGCAGCCATACCCAGATGGGTTTCCAGAATCTGACCGATGTTCATACGTGATGGTACGCCCAGCGGGTTCAGTACGATGTCTACCGGCGTACCGTTTTCATCGTAAGGCATATCTTCGATCGGGTTGATCTTGGAGATAACACCCTTGTTACCGTGACGACCCGCCATCTTATCACCAGGCTGGATCTGACGTTTCACGGCCAGGTACACCTTGACGATTTTCAGCACGCCCGGCGCCAGATCATCACCCTGGGTGATTTTGCGGCGTTTGGCTTCGAGTTTCTTCTCAAACTCGTGTTTCAGCTCGTCGTACTGCTCGGCCAGCTGTTCCAACTGATTCTGTTTTTCTTCGTCAGTCAGACCCAGTTCCAACCAGCGCTCACGCGGCAGCTGATCCAGCTTCGCAGCTTCAACGCCACCACTAACCAGCACGTCGTGAATACGGGCAAACAGACCGGCTTCGAGGATCTGCAGTTCTTCAGTCAGGTCTTTTTTGGCCTGCTTCAGCTGCATCTCTTCAATTTCCAGCGCACGTTTGTCTTTTTCAACGCCGTCACGGGTGAAGACCTGAACATCGATAACCGTACCGGAAACGCTGTTAGGCACGCGCAGAGACGAGTCTTTAACGTCAGACGCTTTCTCACCGAAGATAGCGCGCAGCAGTTTCTCTTCCGGCGTCAGCTGAGTTTCACCTTTTGGCGTCACTTTACCGACCAGAATGTCGCCACCGGTCACTTCCGCACCGATATAAACGATACCGGACTCATCCAGTTTGGAGAGCGCGGCTTCACCCACGTTCGGAATATCAGCGGTGATTTCTTCAGGCCCCAGTTTGGTATCACGAGATACGCAAGCCAGTTCCTGGATATGAATTGTCGTGAAGCGATCTTCCTGCACCACGCGTTCGGAGACCAAGATGGAGTCTTCGAAGTTGTAGCCGTTCCACGGCATGAACGCTACGCGCATGTTCTGACCCAGTGCCAGTTCACCCAAATCGGTGGACGGACCATCGGCCAGCACGTCGCCGCGCTCAATCGGTTCACCCAGAGACACACACGGCATCTGGCTGATGCAGGTGTTCTGGTTAGAACGGGTATATTTCGTCAGGTTGTAGATGTCGATGCCCGCTTCGCCCGGATACATTTCATCAGGGTTAACGTTGATGACAATACGTGATGCATCCACATACTGAACCGTACCACCGCGTTTCGCTACGGCAGTTACACCGGAGTCGACCGCTACCGCGCGTTCCATACCCGTACCTACCAGCGGCTTATCAGCACGCAGTGTAGGAACGGCCTGACGTTGCATGTTCGCACCCATCAAGGCGCGGTTAGCATCATCGTGTTCCAGGAACGGGATCAGGGATGCACCGACAGAAACCACCTGCTGGGTGGAAACGTCCATGTATTCAACCTGATCGCGGCTGAACAAGCTGGACTCGCCTTTGTTACGGCAGGTCACCAGCTCATCAATGAAGTGGCCTTCTTCGTCCAGATTGGTGTTCGCCTGAGCGATGACGAAGTTACCTTCTTCAATCGCAGACAGGTAATGGATCTCATCGGTCACAACGCCGTCACGAACCAGACGATAAGGGGTTTCAAGGAAACCGTACTCATTGGTCTGTGCATAAACGGACAAGGAGTTGATCAGACCGATGTTCGGACCTTCCGGCGTTTCGATAGGACATACGCGACCATAGTGAGTCGGGTGTACGTCTCGAACTTCAAAGCCGGCGCGTTCACGGGTCAGACCGCCAGGGCCCAATGCAGAAATACGACGTTTATGCGTGATTTCAGACAGCGGGTTGTTCTGGTCCATAAACTGGGACAGCTGGCTGGAACCAAAGAACTCTTTCACCGCGGCCGAAATCGGCTTGGCGTTGATCATGTCCTGCGGCATCAGCGTGTCGAGGTCGCCCAGAGACAGACGCTCTTTGACAGCACGTTCAACACGGACCAGACCTACACGGAACTGGTTTTCAGCCATTTCACCGACAGAGCGAATACGACGGTTGCCCAGGTGGTCGATATCATCCACTTCGCCTTTACCATTACGGATGTCGATGAGTTTCTTCATCACATCAATAATGTCTTCTTTGCTCAGGATACCGGAACCTTCGATTTCCTCACGCAGCAAAGAGCGGTTGAATTTCATTCGACCAACTGCGGACAAATCATAACGATCTTCGGAGAAGAACAGATTTTCAAAAAGGCTTTCAGCCGCTTCGCGTGTCGGCGGCTCACCCGGACGCATCATGCGGTAGATCTCAACCAACGCGCTCAGGCGATCGTGGGTTGGGTCGACGCGGACGGTCTCGGAGATATAAGGACCGTGGTCCAGATCGTTGGTGAACAGCGTTTCGATTTGCTTGTGACCGGACTGGCTCAGTTTGGCCAGCAGATCCAGCGACAGCTCCATGTTCGCATTCGCGAGCACTTCGCCGGTGCTTTCATCAACGTAATCTTTCGCCAGCACTTTACCGGCAATGTATTCCACCGGGACTTCAATGCTTTCGATGCCGTCTTTTTCCAGCTGACGGATGTGACGAGCCGTGATACGACGACCTTTCTCGACGTATACCTTGCCGTTGGCTTCGATATCGAAGGAAGCCGTGTCACCACGCAGACGTTCTGGAACCAGTTCCATCAACAGCTTGTTACCGTTGATTTCATAGACGATTTTGTCAAAGAACAGGCCCAAAATGTCTTCGGTAGAGAAGTTTAATGCGCGTAGGATAATCGTCGCAGGCAATTTACGACGACGGTCGATACGGACAAACAGGTTATCTTTCGGATCGAATTCGAAATCCAGCCAGGAACCACGATAAGGAATGATACGTGCGTTATACAGTACCTTACCTGATGAGTGGGTTTTACCCTTGTCGCTGTCAAAGAATACGCCCGGGCTACGATGCAGCTGAGAAACGATAACGCGCTCAGTGCCGTTGATCACGAAGGTACCGTTGTCGGTCATGAGCGGAATTTCGCCCATGTACACTTCTTGTTCTTTAATATCTTTAACGGTGCCTTCTGGCGCTTCACGCTCGTAGATCACCAGACGCAGCTTAACGCGTAACGGCGCAGAGAATGTGACGCCGCGGATCTGACATTCTTTAACGTCAAATACCGGCTCGCCTAGGCGATAGCTCACATACTGCAGCTCGGAATTACCGCTGTAGCTTTTGATAGGAAATACAGAACGGAATGCGGCTTCCAGACCGTACTGACCTTCCGGATCTTGCTCGATGAATTTCTGGAACGAGTCAAGCTGGATAGAAAGGAGATAAGGCACGTCCAGAACTTGCGGACGCTTACCAAAGTCCTTACGAATACGTTTTTTCTCGGTATAGGAGTAAACCATAGGGTTCCTCAGCTCGCTGAAAAGTAGAACCTCTCTGTCCGTCCTAAAAATAAAGGACAGTTCATGCAACACCGTTTATATCGATCGAAAAGTGGAACACTTTTCGCAATACTTGTTTCTATCACTCTTAAACCATTTCGCTGCAGTCGAGTTCAGCGGCCAAAGCGGCTGGAGGCGCAGTATATTAAGTCGTCGATAGAAAAAAATATTGTGGGTTAATCAATGGTCAAACAGTGTGAAACACCATTGATTCCCTACAGCGCAAAAAGGCTGGTGACTAAAAAGCCACCAGCCATCAGCCTGATAAATCAGGCTGCAACCTGTAAGTTAAATTTATTTAACTTCAACAGAAGCACCAGCTTCTTCCAGGGCTTTCTTCAGAGCTTCAGCGTCGTCTTTGCTGATGGCTTCTTTCAGAACTGCCGGAGCAGATTCTACCAGGTCTTTAGCTTCTTTCAGACCCAGGCCAGTCGCGCTACGAACTGCTTTGATAACTGCAACTTTGTTGCCGCCAACAGCAGACAGAACAACGTCGAACTCAGTTTTTTCTTCAGCAGCTTCAGCCGGGCCAGCAGCAGCAACAGCTACAGCGGCAGCAGCAGAAACACCGAATTTTTCTTCCATTGCGGAAACCAGTTCAACAACGTCCATTACAGACATAGCTGCTACTGCTTCCAGAATTTGATCTTTAGTGATAGACATAACAATTGTTCCTAAGAATCAGAAATAGTTTATACGTTAGCAAACACGATGCCAGTAAAAAGGGGCGATTAAGCCGCTTCTTTCTGATCACGTACGGCAGCCAGTGTGCGAACCAGTTTGCCGGCAGCGGCTTCTTTCATGGTCGACATCAGACGTGCCAGTGCTTCTTCGTAAGTCGGCAGAGTTGCCAGACGGTCAATTTGAGCCGCCGGAATCAACTCGCCGTTAAAGGCTGCAGCTTTGACCTCGAATTTTGCATTCGCTTTCGCGAACTCTTTGAACAGACGAGCAGCAGCGCCCGGGTGTTCCATTGAGTATGCAATCAGGGTCGGACCGACAAACGTGTCTTTCAGGCACTCAAACTCAGTACCTTCAACTGAGCGACGCAGCAGCGTGTTACGAACAACACGCATGTATACGCCAGCTTCACGACCTGCTTTACGCAGTTCAGTCATTTTATCTACGGTAACGCCACGAGAATCCGCAACAACCGCAGACTGCGCGCCTTTGGCTACTTCGCTGACTTCAGCAACAATCGCTTGTTTGTCTTGAAGATTTAATGCCATTAGCTTTTGCTCCTGGATTTGGCCGGAGAAATCTCCGGAACTCACTTCACCTGTAGCCAAAACGACCAACAGGCGTTAACACACGGTGAGCAGAATCCAGCAAAGACAAGTCAAACTTTTCTTCAGGCTCTGTCACCGTCTACGCAGGAAAATTAAGTCTCTTTCGAAACACCTGCGGTCTTGGACGGAGGCCTGGATCAGGCCAGGCTCCAACCGAAAATTCTTCTTTCGTCCCACAAGTGGAACAACGCGGCGTAGGATTATAAAGAAATCCAGCGCCGCAGTAAAGAGGAACAAAAGCTATCAGCTAGCTACGGCGTTCAAACCGCTCTGATCGACAGCTAAGCCAGCACCCATGGTGGTGGACAGGCTAACTTTCTTGATGTACACGCCTTTAGCCTGAGACGGTTTAGCTTTTTTCAGCGCAACCAGCAGAGACTCCAGGTTTTCTTTCAGTTTGTCAGCGTCGAAATCAACCTTACCGATAGTGGTATGGATGATACCGTTTTTGTCGTTACGGTAACGAACCTGACCGGCTTTAGCATTTTTAACAGCTTCAGCAACGTTCGGAGTTACGGTACCGACTTTCGGGTTCGGCATCAGGCCACGCGGCCCCAGGATCTGGCCGAGTTGACCGACTACGCGCATTGCATCCGGAGAAGCAATAACAACGTCGAAGTTCATTTCGCCTTTTTTAATCTGGTCAGCCAGGTCGTCCATACCTACCAGGTCAGCGCCAGCAGCTTTAGCCGCTTCAGCGTTTGCACCCTGAGTAAATACGGCAACACGTACGCTGCGGCCAGTACCGTGCGGCAGCACAGTCGCGCCACGTACGTTCTGGTCAGATTTACGTGCGTCGATGCCCAGGTTTACGGCAACGTCCACGCTTTCAACAAATTTCGCAGTGGCCAGCTCTTTGAGCAGAGCAACGGCTTCGTTGATGTCGTACTGTTTAGTTGCATCAACTTTGTCACGGATCACGCGCATGCGCTTGGTCAGCTTAGCCATTTCTTAGTCCTCCACTACCAGGCCCATGGAACGAGCGGTACCTTCAATGGAGCGAGTCATCGCTTCCACATCAGAACCAGTCATGTCCGCAGCTTTGGTTTCTGCGATTTCACGTACCTGAGCACGGGTTACTTTACCTACTTTGTCTTTGTTCGGCTTGCCAGAACCAGACTTGATACCAGCCGCTTTTTTCAGCAGAACTGCTGCCGGCGGAGTTTTGGTAACGAAGGTGAAGGAACGGTCAGAGTAAACAGTAATAACAACCGGAATCGGCAGACCTTTTTCAATGCTGTCAGTCTTAGCATTGAACGCCTTACAGAATTCCATGATGTTAACACCCTGCTGACCCAGAGCCGGACCAACCGGAGGGCTCGGGTTAGCCATACCGGCTGCAACCTGCAGCTTGACGTAGGCTTGTACTTTCTTGGCCATTTAACTTTCCTCGAATGGGTGATAGCGCTTTGTTTAACAAAGCTCCCCGCAGTGATAAAAACGTTTTACACGTCAATAGACGCATAAAATAAAGGCGCGAAATAGTAGTCTATTTTCGCGCCACAAACAAGCAGAAATTCTTAGCGACAAACGCTTAAGTTAGCCTTTCTCTACCTGACCGAAATCCAGTTCAACTGGAGTCGCGCGGCCGAAGATAGAGACAGAAACTTTCAGGCGGCTCTTCTCGTAATCCACTTCTTCAACAACGCCGTTAAAGTCTGCGAATGGACCATCATTGACGCGAACCATTTCACCCGGCTCAAACAGGGTTTTCGGACGCGGCTTGTCACCCACCTGTTGCAGGCGGTTCATGATGGCATCGACTTCTTTATCGCTAATCGGCGCAGGACGGTCGGAAGTACCGCCAATGAAGCCCATGACGCGCGGCACACTGCGAACCAAGTGCCAGCTAGCATCTTCCATTACCATCTGCACTAGCACATAGCCTGGAAAGAATTTGCGCTCGCTTTTGCGACGTTGTCCGCCACGGATCTCCACAACTTCTTCAGTAGGGACCATAACTTCACCAAACAGATCTTCCATGTTGTGAAGTTTAATGTGTTCACGCAGCGACTGAGCGACGCGACCTTCAAAGCCAGAAAACGCCTGAACGACGTACCAACGTTTCTTTGGAGCTTCAGACATCTTAAAACCTCAGGCCAGTAATAAACGATACTAAACGGACCAGAATACCATCCAGTCCCCACAAAATCAGTGACATGACGGCAGTTACCGCAGCAACGATCAGCGTGGTATGTAGCGTTTCCTGACGAGTCGGCCATATGACTTTTCGAACCTCAGTACGAGCTTCACGCGCAAACAGAACGGTCGCTTTGCCTTTTGTCGTCAATAACGCTATGCCACCCGCAACAGCAATCAGGATAACAACAGCCAATGCTCGCAGAGGCAGGCTCAATTCACGGTAATAATAATTACCGACAACCGCCGCAGCCAGTAAAACAGCGACGATCAGCCATTTCAGAGCCTCAAGGCCACGTCCACTACCCTGAGCTTCGGTATTCGCACTCATAAACCAACCTGTCACAATGATTCAGACAAATAATTTTTGCCCAGCATGAAGGGCAAACCAAACCGAATGCTACCTATAAAGGGAAAATTCGGGATTACGCCGTTTATACAGAGCCTATCTCACCAATGATTATACTTCACAATCGCTGATGAGATAGGTTCTACCCTGACAGCGTAGAAAAAGGGCATCAAATGATGCCCTTTTATCGCGTGTTGCGTCAAATCTTATCAGCAATTAAGCGATAACTTTAGCAACCACGCCGGCGCCTACTGTACGGCC
>NZ_CAMKXG010000011.1 GCF_946477055.1 Lonsdalea britannica
CCATGTACATGTCCGGCACGTCCTGCTGACGCACCGCGTCGGCGAGCAGCGAGTGAACCACCGGTCCCAGACAGGCGACGCCCCTCAGCCGCGGCGATTCCAGATACGCAAGCCGAACGGCGATATTGGCGCCGAAGCGGAATCCAAAAGCCCCGACGCGGGTGTGATCCACCCACGGCGCGTCAGGCAAGGCTTTCAACACCTGCTGATGCAGAAAACTAGAGTCCTGATCCAGCTTCCAGCGCGACGAAAAACCGACCGACGGCATATCGATGGTCAGCATCGCCATGCCCGCCGGTGCCAGATAGTCATGGAACAAGCGGTAATAATCGCTTTGCAACAGGTCCAGACTGCCGCACACCAGTACGGTGGGGAACGGCGCGGTGCCCTGGGAAGGCATATGCAGAAAACCGGTCAGCGTTCCACCGCCGTCGACCGGAATAGACAGCGTTTTTAGCTCATAGCTCAGGAGGTTGGCGGCTTCTTCATAAGCGCGATTCGCCATCGTCTGCGCCTGTTCGGCAAGCTCATCCCCTTTCAGATGCGGATAAGCGGCGATGCTATAGAGGGTAGCGGCCTTCAGCCAGCACTGCCCTTTTGTTTCGTCATCCTGCTCGCCCTCGCTTTCCGTCGCCTGCTGCTGCCAGCGCATCCCCTGCACAACCCATTCGTAAATCCAGTTTCCGCCGCGATAACCGATGACCGTATCCAGCAAGGTGTCGTCGCTTCGCGGGGCCGTACTGGCGGCGATGCGCGACAGGACCTCTTCGATTTCCAGCGGGGCGACGCCGCGCCAAATCCACATCAGGCGGTTAACCATCCGATACCAGGCGCCGTTATTGCTGCCCTCCAGGGCGGATTGCATCGCGCGAGTGGAATGGTGGGCGCGCGGGATCAGGGTAGAGGTTTCCGGATGTTTGAAGGATGGTTTGAACAGCTTTTCGGACAGATTGGCCTGAACCACGGCAGCCTCCATAAAGGTCAAGCAGCAGAGAGAGAGCGTTTCGCTAAAGTGTACTCAACACCACGAGGAAAAGCAGTACGGGAGAGGGAAAAGAATCAGAAATGACAACGCCCGGCAAGGCCGGGCGTTATAGACGATACATCAGGGAGCGATTAGCGGTCAGACAGCGGCGGTACGAACACCACGCCCATGTCCCAAGGCTGCTCAATCCAGGTATCCTGCGGGATATCAACCTGATAATCGTCCACCAGCGGTTTCCCAGCCGGTTTCGCAAAAATGGTGATGAAGTGCGCTTTCGGATACATATCGCGAATCGCTTTGGCGGTGCCGCCAGTATCGACCAGATCGTCCACCACGATGAAGCCTTCGCCATCGCCTTCGGCGCGTTTCAGCACCTTCAGCTCGCGCTGATTGTCATGGTCGTAGCTGGAGATGCATACGGTATCCACATGACGGATGCCCAGTTCGCGGGCCAGCAGAGAACCAGGGACCAGACCGCCACGGCTGACGGCGATGATGCCTTTCCATTGGTCCGCCGGCAGTAAACGCTCGGCCAGTTTGCGGGCATGAATCTGCAACATATCCCAGGTTACGACGTATTTTTCACTCATATAATATATCCCGGCCAACGGTGGAGTCGGCTTTATCATAGTCGGAGGGGGAAAAAGGTTGCGCGAGATTATAGATAGGCAACCTCATAAAAACCAGCCTTAATCCGATTGAGTTTTGTTTATGGCGACAAAATCCCCGTCATCATCGTCTGCTATCCCGCGGCTATCGCCTGCCTCAGCCCGTTCAACGCGACCACGATTGACAGACTCTCCCCGGCGGCGGGAAAGTGATACTCTGTCTCATGATGCCTGATCGTCATGCTCAAAGACGATTGTTTTTTAACCTGTAGCGCCTCACGCGCCAGACGCGGACTTAGGCTGCTGAAAAGGAGACGTGAATAGTGTCTGAATTGTCTCAGCTTTCCCCACAGCCCCTGTGGGATATTTTTGCCACGATCTGTTCCATTCCGCATCCCTCCTATCATGAAGAGGCGCTGGCGGCGCACATCTTGTCATGGGCGCAGGCGCGCGGCCTTCATGCAGAGCGCGATAGCGTCGGCAACATTCTGCTGCGCAAACCGGCGACGCCGGGTATGGAAAACCGTAAGCCGGTCGTGCTGCAAGCACATCTGGATATGGTGCCGCAGAAAAACAACGATACAACGCACGATTTCACGAAAGATCCGATTCAGCCATACATCGATGGCGAATGGGTGAAAGCGCGCGGCACCACGCTGGGCGCAGACAACGGCATCGGCATGGCGTCAACGCTGGCCGTCCTGTCCGACGACAGCGTTGAACACGGCCCGCTGGAAGTGCTGCTCACCATGACGGAAGAGTCCGGTATGGACGGCGCTTTCGGCCTGCAGCCGAACTGGCTGCAAGGTGAGATCCTGATCAACACCGACTCGGAAGAGGAAGGCGAAGTCTACATGGGCTGCGCGGGCGGGATCGATTTCCTGACGCGCCTGCCGCTGCAGCGGGAAGCGGTTCCTGCGGGCTATCAGGTTCTGAAGCTGGTCATTAAAGGGCTGAAAGGCGGACATTCCGGTTGCGATATTCACCTGGGACTGGGCAACGCGAATAAACTGCTGGGCCGTTTTCTGGCGGAACAGGCGGCAACGCTGGACCTCCGTATTCTCGATCTGAACGGCGGAACGCTGCGCAACGCCATCCCTCGCGAAAGCGCGGTCACGCTGGCCGTCGCGGAAGATAAGGTCGCCACGCTGAAAGCCGCGGCGCAGGACTATGTGGCCGTACTGAAACATGAACTGGCCGCAGTGGAAAAAAACATCGCTGTTCTGGTCGAACCCTCGTCGGATGACGCGGCGGCCCTGACCGCCGATAGCCGCGATCGGCTGGTGGCCCTGCTCAACGCGATCCCCAACGGCGTGATCCGCATGAGCGACGAGGTGAAAGGCGTGGTGGAAACCTCACTGAACGTCGGCGTGATCACCATGACGGAAACACAGGCGGAAGTGCACTGCCTGATCCGTTCGTTGATCGACAGCGGCAAGGATTATGTGGTGAGCGTGCTGACGTCGCTGGGACAGCTGGCTGGTGCGGAAACTCGCCCCAAAGGCGGCTACCCAGGCTGGCAGCCGGATGCGCAATCGCCGGTCATGCAATTAGTGCGGGAAACGTATCAGCAGCTGTTCGACAAAATGCCGAGCGTGCAGGTGATCCACGCCGGTCTGGAATGCGGCCTGTTCAAGAAGCCCTATCCGGAGATGGATATGGTTTCCATCGGTCCGACCATCACCGGACCGCACTCGCCGGATGAACAGGTCAATATCGCCAGCGTTGGCCTGTATTGGAAACTGCTGACCGCGGTCCTGAAAGCCATCCCTGAGAAAAGCTAAGGCGTCCGTCGCTTGACCCTTCCCGCATCCGGCTGGACACAACGCCGGATGCGGTGCCAAACCCTTCGCCATTAATGTTCCCAGTTAAACACCAACTGCCGCTCCAACTGCGGGTCTAATAGCGTCACGTGTAACCCCACCAGCCGAACGCCGCGCGCTTCGCGCCGCTGCTCCCAGGTCTGCTTCGCCAACTCAATAAGATCCTCTTTATTGAGCACCGGCCAGACATGCTCCTGCGTGGTTTGCCGAAAATCATCAAACTTCAGCTTCACTCCCTGACGCGCGATATGCAGATCCGGCTTCACCCGGCGCAGACGCACCTCCAGCTCGTCATACAGCGTATCGATCAGCGCTTCGCATTGAGACCAGTCGTGAATATCCTGCGCCAGCGTTTTCTCGACGCCGACGGATTTACGCAGCCGGTCAGGCGACACCCGACGCTCGTCAATGCCGTGACAGCGCTCCCACAGCACTCGCCCAAACTTGCCAAACGACTTCAAAAGCACCGACAAATCATAACGCCGCACGTCGGCGCAGGTATGCAATCCTCGTTCAGCCAATCGACTGGCCGTCACTTTGCCGACGCCGGGGATCTTCGCCAGCGGCAGCGCCAGAATGAACTCATCCACCGAAGCCGGCGTAATGACGTACTGACCATTAGGTTTGTTCTGTTCAGAGGCGACCTTCGCCAAAAATTTGATGGGGGCAACGCCCGCGGAGGCGGTCAGATGTAGCTCATCGAAAATGGCCTGACGAATCTCCTGCGCCATGAGCGTCGCGGAGCCGTTGCAATGAGGGCTCTCGGTGACGTCGAGGTAGGCTTCGTCGAGTGATAACGGTTCAATCAGTTCGGTATAGCGGGCAAAGATCTGTCGAATCTGGAGGGAGGCGGCCTTATAGACCTCCATTCGCCCCGGCAGCAGGGTCAGATGAGGACAAAGCCGCAAAGCGGTCGCGGTCGCCATCGCGCTGTGGACGCCGTAACGGCGGGCCGGATAATTGGCGGTGCTGATCACGCCGCGCCGCAGCGCGCTGCCGCCGATCGCCAGAGGAATATCGCGCAGGCGCGGGTTGTCCCGCATTTCAATTGCGGCGTAAAAGCAATCCATATCGACATGAATGATCTTGCGCATATCCCCCTCCGGTATCTGTATAAAAATACAGTACCCAAGCAGGGTGATGCAAGCTGGCCGACCACCGCCACAACATCGCGCCAATGACTCACGGCAAGTCAAATGCCCTTACCGCGCGCTTATCCGCCTTATTTTCCCAAAACAAACGCAAAAATAAAAAACCGTTCGCTTCCCAGACCGTCACAGCGACAGCCGCTATTCGCCAAAGGCATCGAGCGGAATGACAGCCACCAAGTTTCCTAATAATATCTTTGTGTTAGCACGTCTTCGTGATGACCTCACCGCGCCGAGTCAACTTCGCCCTGAGTCATCATTCCCGCACGCATGACGACCTCCCCCCGCCCACCGAGTCAAAACCGTCGATTTCCGACATCATTTCTCACTTGAATAAAATAAAAGCAGTGCTAATGTGACAGCGCTACACCGCCCTAGGCACAGGAATACGGGACGACACCACAAAAATACCGTATGTCACACAGCTTCAGTTATCAGGATCCATCAATGCAAAAAATCGCACTGTCATTTGCGACGCTGTTTTTTTTGCCTTCCGTTTTCGTTACCAGCTATGCAAGCGAAGTCATTCCGGTAACGACCTCATTTAAGCAGCAAGCATTAGGCTCGCCGGTCTATATTCAGATACTCAAAGAAGAGCGGTTATTGGAGCTGTATGCCAAAGTCGGCACCGATTATCGTCTGGTGCAAAGCTATCCCATCTGCAAATACTCGGGCGGTCTCGGTCCCAAACGGGTGGAAGGCGATATGAAGAGTCCGGAAGGATTTTATCAGGTCGATTTGCATCAGCTTAAGCCGGATAGCCACTTTCACCGCGCCATCAACGTCGGATTCCCCAACGAATATGACCGCTCTCAGGGCTATTCCGGACGCTATCTGATGATCCACGGCGAATGCGTGTCGGTCGGCTGTTATGCCATGACCAATCAGTACATCGATGAGATCTACACCTACGTCGAACGGGCGCTATTGAACGGGCAGGCGAAGGTCGAACTGGCGATCTACCCCTTCCGCATGACGGACAAAAACCTGCAGCGGCATCGCAATTCGACTTACGCCAGTTTCTGGCAGCAATTGCAGCCGGGTTACGCCTACTTCAACCAACATCACCAGCCGCCCGCCGTCGCGGTGTTCAACGGCCAGTATATGGTGAATCAGTCGACCCCGAACAAGAACCCGTTTTCAAACTACGCGCTCACCAAAGTGGAATAACACGAACTCGCCTGGCTCAATCTGATGCCAGGTTTCATTCCCTGTCAGCGGCTGCGTCGCGAGCACGGTCACCACGTCATCCGGCGTGGTCTGCTGCTGAAAATCGATCTCCACATCATCATCCAGCAACGTCGCCTTGCCGAAAGGCGCGCGACGCGTAATCCAGCACAGCCGTGTGGAGCAATACCCCATCACGAAATGCCCGTCGGATAACAGCATGTTGAACACCCCCTTTTTGCTCAGCGTTTCCGCCAGCGAAGCGATGTAGCGAAACACCGAGGGCCAGTGCGATGGCGTGCGGGGATAGCGTAACGAGAGATGATGAAGCAACCAGCAGAATGCGTATTCGCTGTCCGTCTGGCCTACCGGGCGATAGGTTCCGGTTTTCAGGCTGCGGTAGCCTTTCAGTTGGCCGTTATGGGCGAACGTCCAGTTTCTTCCCCACAGCTCGCGAGTAAACGGATGGGTATTTTCCAGCGCCACCGCCCCGCGGTTAGCCTGACGGATATGCGACACCACGGCGCAGGACTTGATGGGATATTTCTGCACCAGCTGCGCGATAGGCGACGTGGCGCTGGGCAGGGGATCTTTGAACGTTCGGCAACCGTTCCCTTCGTAAAAGGTAATGCCCCAGCCGTCACGATGCGGTCCGGTGCGGCCGCCGCGTTGCATCAGCCCGGAAAAACTAAAACAGATATCAGTTGGGACATTGGCGCTCATCCCAAGCAGTTCACACATGGTTGGTTCCTTACCTTTGTGACCCGCCATTAGAACCTGAGAGCCGCTGGCGGTGATTAGGCTGCGTCTCAAGGCGCGAGCCGTGCGGTGTGGATGGCCTCAATCGACGACGAACAACGCCGCCCTGTTCCTTCGGGCCAACGTATGAAGACCGTCTTCTGCCGAGCGCCGGTCCGCGCCTTGATGAAACGATCTTACGGCAACGACCGCACCCCGCATGGGGCGGGATGCGGCCTAATGCACGATTAGCTCTCCGCCATTTCCTTTTCAATCAGCTGGATCAGGATATGGATCGCTTTGATATGGATTTCTTGAATACGGTCGGCGTAGCCAAAATGCGGCACGCGGATTTCAACGTCCGCCGAACCGGCCATTTTGCCGCCGTCTTTACCGGTCAGCGTGATGACTTTCATACGCTTGGCGCGCGCGGCCGCAATGGCCCGGATGATGTTACCGGAATTACCCGAGGTGGAAATCCCGAGCAGCACATCCCCTTCCCGTCCCAGCGACTCGATGTAGCGCGAGAACACGAAGTCGTAGCCAAAATCATTGCCGACGCAGGAAATATGACTCGGATCGGAAATGGCAATCGCTGGCAGTCCCGCTCGGTTTTCACGGTAGCGGCCGGTCAGCTCTTCGGCGAAATGCATGGCATCACAATGAGAACCGCCGTTCCCACAGGAGATAACCTTTCCGCCCGCTTTGAAAGCGTCCGCCAGCAGTACCGCAGCGGCCTGAATCGACTGAATATTGGCATCGTCGCTTAAAAAGGTATTCAGCGTATCCGCCGCTTCGGTTAGCTCTTTACGGATTAAGTCCTGATACATGGAACCCTCTCATTAGGTGATATCACGATGGTCTGTCGTGCAGTGTAACGGATCGCCCAAACCCGGAGAAGCGGACAATGGTCGATTGGCATGATTCGCGGCAGCGGTCACGCCGGAGCGGTTATTTTGCGCGCAATGCCCGCCATCTGGACGCCTTGGGTCACACGGAAAAACGCTAAAAGGCGCCACCGGTATCAAAAAACCGCCGACGAATCGGCGCCAGGTGGCATGCAAACACAACGTCAACATCCGGTGATTACTGCAGATGCTTTTTCAGCAGCCTGCCAGCCTGGTCCAGCGCGGCCTGAGCTTCCGGCACCTTCACCAACGCGTTGTGAAAACCGAAGTCGTGGATCATACCGTTGTAACGTACCTGCACGACGTCGACGCCCGCCGCATTCAGATGGCGAGCATAGGCTTCCCCTTCGTCTCGCAGCACATCGTTTTCTGCGGTTTGGATCAGGGCTGGCGGTAACCCTTTCAACTGCGCTTCGCTCGCCCTCAGCGGCGATGCGTAAATCTCGGCGCGCTCCGCGTCATTAGTCGTGTAGTGGTCCCAGAACCAGGTCATCATGGCGCGCGTCAAAAAGCGGCCCTCAGCAAAACGTCGGTAAGATTCCGTATCGAATCCAGCATCCGTGACCGGGCAGAAAAGCACCTGATAACGAAGCGTCGGCGTACCGCGTTCTTTCGCCATCAAGCTGACCACCGTCGCCATGTTACCGCCCGCGCTATTGCCAACAACGGCCAGACGCTGTCCATCGACGTTGATCTCCGCGCCGTGCTCAGACACCCATTGGGTTGCGGCATAGGCCTGATGGATCGCCACGGGATAATGCGCTTCCGGGCTGAGGGTGTAGTCCACGAAGACCGCCGCCGCGCCGGAAGCCCGCACCAAATCCCTGATCATGCGTTGGTGGGCCGGGAAATCACCCAGCACCCAGCCGCCACCATGAAAAAACATGAATGCGGGCGGCATGTCCCCGGCGTTGTCAGGCCGTACGATGGTCAATGCCAGCGGATGTCCGTCCACCTGAATCGTTTTATGTGAGATGACGACGCCGGACATATCCACATCGACGCTCGCCTGCAGATCGGACAGCACCTGTCGTGCCTCGGCCGGGGAGCCTTGTTCAATCGGTTTGCCGTCCCCGCGGTTCAGCGCAGTCAACAAAGCCTGCGTTTCACGTTCAATATACGGGTCAGCACTGGCCGCATGAGCGATCCCCGACGACGGTAACAGGCTGCCGTCATGTTGATGACAAGCACATTTTTTCATCTTCTCCCCTCTATCAGCGCGTTGATGCCGAAAGCCAAGCGTTCATGATGGTTAATGCAACCCTGCTCATGAAAATGATAGGTGAAAATAGTCACAATCCACCGACTTTAACCTTCGGTGTTTTATGAAAAGATGAACAACGCCCACGCAGCCTCAACGTCGCAAAGCCCTCATTCAAAAACAGTGACACATTCAAGCGGTTCATCACGACAGCACTTGCCTGAAAGAACCCTTGATTTAGCGATATGTGGGGAAGGAACGAGGAGGAACAACGAGGAGTAAAATTGCGCGCAGCGTTAAAGCGCAGGCGCGCCGCCATGACAAATGAGCTCGATATCCGGTGCTTCGACCACCGCCACGGATTCTATTTTCCTGTCGTGACGGCGGCGATACGGAGTTGATCAGACGTCGAACTGACGGATCCGCGTCAAAAGCGCGTCGATGTCGCCGACAGCCTGCGCGTCGACGATCAGCGCCCGGCCCAGCGCCAGCGCATGCTTTTTGGCGGCCAATCGCGCCTGAGTGTCCGCGATACTGTCCAGATCCGCCACATGAGCCAAACCGATGGTGCGACGAATCAATTCGGTACCGCAGTAGCCAATAGCGTCTTGCCACACCTGACGTAAAAACAGTTCGGCATAGCCCTCAGCCGCCAGCGCTGGCTCACGGCCTTCTTCTGCGCACAGCGCCACGAAACGCTCAGCAAACGTTCGCCACAGCGTGGCACACTCGTCGAGACGCTGAGATCGGGCCGCCTTCGCCGCTTCAACCCCCAACAGCCCGGCCGCGCCGCAGTAGTTCAACAGCAGGTTCCCCAACGCAGAGCCTACGTCAAAACCGATAGGGCCGTAGAAACCGAACTCGGCGTCAATCACCTTGAGCTTGCCTTCCGCGACGAAAATCGACCCGCTATGCACATCGCCGTGCAACAGCGCTTCCGCTTTGGCGAGAAAACCGTGTTTCAAGGCCGCCACCGCGCGTTTCACCTCGCGATCTTCCCGCAGCGCCAGTACGTTCGGCAGGAGTTCTGGCTCGAACTGATTGCGTTCATGGTCGATATACGGATCGGTAAAGAACAGATCTTCCGTAATCTGACACAGCTCCGGGTTGGTGAAACGGCTGACGGCCGCCTTTTTCTCGTGCGGCGGCTGATAGAAATCCGAGGTATGGAATAGCGTTTGCGCCAAATATTCGCCCAATTGAGCGGCCGCCTGCGGGTAATGACGCCCGGCGACCAGCTCGTTACGCCAGATGCGGTGATCGGACAGATCTTCCTGCACCATCACCGCCAGTTCAGGATCGTAATGCAACACCGAGACGGTATGCTGCGGGCAAAACTGCGCGTGGGTCAGCAAGGTTTCCGCTTCGATGCGCGATCTGTCCAGCGTCAGCGGCCACGACTCGCCGACGCAGCGCACATAGGGCAATGCCTGTTTGACGATCACACGGCTGACGCCCTGCGTGTCGCGAATTTTAAAGACCAGATTCAGGTTGCCGTCGCCAATCTCTTCGGCGTCAACCAACGTATGCGCCTCTGCCACGCCGCCGTATTGGCGGGCGTATGCTACGGCATCGTCTGCATGAAAAGTACGGTATTGTGACATTGCGAATCCCCTGGTAGGCGGTGTCTGTGCCATTTTCTTGTTGTTTTAGACATAAAAGCGTTTGGACGTCTATACATCCGAAAAGCATACTGGCAGAATTAAAAAATTGATGCAATAGCGCAACACGGATTTAACCCTAAATGCAAAACATTAACACCACAAGCCTAAAGGTTATTGATAACCAGCTCTGGATCCTCGATCAGCAGGCGCTGCCTCAGGAGAAGGTCTGGCATCCCTGCCCAGACGTCGATGCGCTGGTGGAACACATCAAAGCGCTGCGCGTACGCGGCGCACCGGTCATCGGGCTATCGGCGAGTCTGCTGCTGGCTTTGCTGGCGGAACACGGCCTCTCTCAATCAGCGCTGGCGACCGCGCTGGAGACGCTGCGCGCGGCACGCCCGACCGCCGTCAACCTGATGAACAATCTTGATCGCATGAAGCAAGCGCTGGCGGCGCCGGAGTGGATCCCGGCACTGGGACAGGAAGCCCTGCGGCTGATTGAGGAAGATCGCGCCCTGTGCGATCGCATCGCGGATTACGGCGCTGCGCTGGTCACCCCCGGCAGTCGGCTGCTGACGCACTGCAATACCGGCGGACTGGCGACGGCGGGCGTCGGCACGGCGATCGGCGTTCTGCTGCGCGCACATCAGCAAGGCAAGATAGAAAACGTGTGGGTGGATGAAACCCGGCCGTTGCTGCAAGGCGGACGCCTGACCGCCTGGGAGCTAGGTGAATTAGGCATTCCCTATCATCTGATCTGCGACTCCATGGCGGCATCGCTGATGGCGCAGGGCCAGGTCGATGCCGTATGGGTGGGCGCAGACCGCATCGCTGCCAACGGCGATATCGCCAACAAAATCGGCACCTACAGCCTGGCGGTACTGGCGCAGTATCACCGCATTCCGTTCTACGTCGCCGCGCCTCATACAACGCACGATCCGCACTGCCCGGATGGCGGAGCGATCCCCATCGAACAACGCGCGGCCGCCGAAGTCACCGGCGTTTCAGGAAGCTTTGGCCATACCCAGTGGGCGCCGCAGGATGCGCCTGTCTATAACCCGGCGTTCGACGTCACCCCGGCCGCCTTGATTAGCGGTTGGGTGCTGGACAGCGGTGTGATTACGCCCGAGCAGGTGCAGGAAGGTATTTTTCAGCAGACGTTATCGCGTTAATGCGGTAGAACACGCCTCCCCGCCGCGCGGGTGGGGAGGCGTTGAGAGGCAGGAATATCAGGCGAGCTTCGGATACGCCGTAGCGATATCGTCGCCGGTGAAGTGCGCAACCCACCCTTCCGGGTTATCGAACAGGCGAATGGCCGTAAAGTTCGGAGACGATCCCATATCGAACCAGTGCGGCGTTCCCGCCGGGACGGACAACAGATCGTTCTTCTCACACAGGATCTGGAAGATCTGTCCTTCGACATGCAGGCAGAACAGCCCCGCGCCCTCGACAAAGAAACGCACTTCATCTTCCCCGTGCGTATGCTCAGACAAAAACTTGCCGCGCAGCGCTTCCTTCTGAGGATTGTCGGCGCGCATGCTGATCACATCCCAGCTCTGATAGCCTTTTTCCGCCACCAGTTTATTGATTTCGTGCTGATAGGCCGCCAGCACCTCTTCCGCGTCAGGCTCGGCGCTCAATGCGCGATCCGCCTGCCAACGTTCGAAGCGGACGCCGATTGCCGTCAAACGCTGACGGATCGCCTCTGCATCCTGGCTCTGCCACACCGGTTGTGATGCGTCTTGGTCGCTGAAAATAGTGAGTGCGCTCATGAGGAAATCTCCTGTACGTCGATATGATCGAAGCGGCTCACCTGCGGGTGATCGCTGTGGGGGTCTGCTTCGCCGCGCAGCAGCTGACAGGTATGCCAACCGGCGCTTCGCGCCGCGTCCAGCTCCTGATGAATATCCGAAAGGAACAGGATTTCAGCCGCCGGAAGCGCAATGGCTTCGGCGATGTTCCGATAGGAAGCGACTTCGCGTTTGGCACCGACGCGGGTATCGAAATAACCGCTGAACAGCGGCCGTAAGTCACCGACGTCGCTGTGGCCGAACAGCAATTGCTGCGCCTCGACCGAACCGGAAGAGTAAACGTACAGCTTGATGCCCTGCTCAAGCCACGCATGCAGCTGCGGCGCGACATCGCTGTAAACGTGGCCGTGGAAGTCGCCCTGCCGATAGCCGGTGCGCCAGATAATGCCCTGCAACGTTTTCAGCGCCGTCGACTTGCGATCTTGATCCATAAACTGCGCCAGCGCGTCCACCAGCTCAGTCTCGCTGGCTTCCGGCTGCCCAAGCTCGGTCCGCAGCGCCGCCAGCGCATCGGCGACTTCCTGCTGCTCGCTGGCCTGAGCCACGATGTCCGCCAGACGAGCGCGCGCGTAGGGAAACAGAACGTCGTGTACGAAGCGAATGTCGCTGGTGGTGCCTTCAATGTCGGTCACGATAGCCTTAATCATTGCGCCTCCAGCAAACGTCGTTGCAGTTCGCACTGGAACAGAAACTCCAGCCCCTCGAGATGACGTCGCGCTTCCTGCACGTTCTGTCCCCAGCAGTACAGGCCGTGGCCGCGCACCAGGAAACCGTAACGCAGCGGCGTGGACGCATGGCGAACCGCCACCCGCTCGGCCAGCGCCGGAATATCCTGATCGTTATCGAAAATAGGGATGATCACTCGGTCCAGATGCGAACGCTGGCCTGCCAGCGACTTCTGCATCTCGTAGCCTTCCAGCATCAAGGCATCGCTTTTCTCTACACGAGACAACACCGTGGCGTTGACCGAGTGTGTATGCAGCACGGCGCCGATATGCGCGTCGAGGCGATACAGCAAGGTGTGCAAACCGGTTTCCGCAGACGGCGTACGGCCGCTGGGCACGTGGTTGGTGGCAATATCGACCTGTAGAAAGTCTTCCGGTTTCAGGTTGCCCTTGTCTTTGCCCGATGCCGTGATCAGGCTACGCGTCTCATCGAGACGGACGGACATATTGCCGCCGGTGGCAGGACACAAGCCTTTTTCCCCGATCCAGTGGCAGGCCGCCAGCAGGTCGGCCAAAAATACGTTATCGCTCATGGTCTATTCCCAGTGCAGGTGAATCCCCAAACGTTCCGACGCAACCGTCGGCGTTCAGTGTTGTTATTGCCGCTCATTGAGCATGAATTTTTATAAATATCAGAGAGAAATACAGATCAATGCGCGGGTCTCATTCCGCCTGCGTTTCACCTCTCTGATTCGATCGGTGGCATATACGCTAGGCGCCTTCGCATGATGACAGGTATCACATTAACGCGTGAGATTACCCGGAGAAAACGGGGATCTCAAGAAGATCATCGGCCCTTCCCGCCAAGGAGAATACCGTGAAAAGCAGGAGGATAATCCCCCTTTTTTATACTGTTTTTTCGTTTTCTGTCCGCCAACTCAGGCCGCCCCGTCGCCTGACGACACGTTGCTGTTTTCTTGTCCGACGGACGATGACGATAACATCACACTGGCAAAACGGGAGGGGAAGTTGATATTGACCTATAACGGCAAAAGCGATGTCTTGGATGAAACCGTGCAGGAAATCAGTCGAACCTATCGCCGCAGCATCAGAACATCACCGGAGTACAATGTGGTCAGCTTCCACATCAACGGGATTAGATACAGCATGGGTTCATTCAAAACGCTCGCGACGCAAGCAGAACCTACGGGGCAGTTTTTCTCTTATTCTTCCGATAAAAATCGAATTCCCGACGTGATCTGCTCATTTGGCGAGGACGTCAATCAACTGTCTGCGTTGGCAAAATAATTCGTCGCTCTTCATTGAAGACGTAAACGTCGTGGCATTCACCGCATGCGCTTGCGCGATTTACGGATAAATAAAAAGGGGCTGAATCAGCCCCTGTCGTTTAACTTAAACGGTTTATTCGCGTCTGGATCGCGCTCACTTTGGCGGTATCCTTCGCCGCTTGATATAACGCCAGCGCCCTTTTGTAAGCCACCAGCGCCTCTACCTTATCTTTGCGAGTGCCCTGCTCTTGGCTTAATGGGTCGTGATAACGCCCCCAGCTGTACGCATAGACTTTATTGTTATAAATGGCGCTTTCCTCGAACGTGAATCCTTTTTCCTTTCTTAATTGATTCAGGTGCTCACATCTCAGCACCTCAACGGCCTTATCGAAATAGCGCAACCTGTCGTCATAACCATTAAACCCGCCGTTAATTCTGGCCGTGATCATATTGAAATCATCTTTTTTGGCGTAACTGTCCAGATTCTGGTTGCCATAATCCATGTAAAACCAAAAGGCGGATGTCACACAGTGAGGCGAGGTAGTCAGTTTATTTCGATTGTCTTCACTGGAATAAACATCTTCGCCCACGGCGCTGCCATAGGCGCGATAGTTCTTCTCGAAGGTCAGTTGAATCAAGCCACGGCCGTACCAGGGCGCATAGCTTTTTTGACTCCCGCCGATTTCCGCGGTGTAGACCAAGCCCATACTTTCGTGACAGCACTGTGCGAGAAAATGCGCTTTCTCCCTGCATGTGGTCATTCCGTATTTGGCGAATCCCGCGTTGAACGCTTTCAGGTACGTCGTCAGCGTGTCTTCGTCCGCCTCCGGGGCAATTTTTCGTAACTCGGCGAACGTAATATCACGGCGACAGGCGCAGGTGGTCGGTTCCGCCGTAGTGGTTCCATACGCCTGCCCCGTCATCGGTAACGTTGAATGAAGAAAGGTTCGCGGTAGCGCCGTCGCCAGCATCGCGCGGGCACAAACCTTTGCCCTTGAGGCTAACGCATTGGCGGCTCGACGGGGCGTCAAATAAACACGGGGCGGGAGATAAGACGACAGGCTTTGGGGTAACTGTTTCACGCTGAAAATCAACTTTTCATACGGTATCAATGTGGCATATAACTCTTTGGGGTTTCGAATAGATTGACCGTTTTCAAAATCAATAATCTCGACGTTTTTCATTACGTTATTCATAAACAAACAATGTCCTTATGTTTTCCAATGTGCCAACTATCCAGCATTCACGCTGGGGTTCCTGTTCCTCAGGATTGTTTATGCCGACTTATATCCGTCCTTTATCGCTCTCTGGTTTAAAAACAAACTTCAACAACCTTTTCCTTAAATAACAATCCGATAAGTCCGTTTTCTCCTCGCTGACGCGTTATGTCATTTAGCCATATAGACGTTCAAACGTCTTAATTGCCAATTATTGACAGCGTGATATATTGGCTAGCTATACACGTTTGCAGGAGTTGTATTCAGTCATGAGCGCGGCGCTAATTCCCCACAGTAAACTCCCTTCTCTCGGCACGACGATCTTCACCCAGATGAGCGCGCTGGCGCAGAAGCATCAGGCGATCAACCTGTCGCAGGGCTTCCCTGATTTCGACGGTCCTCAGTATCTGCAGGAGCGTCTGGCCTATCACGTTAGCCAGGGGGCGAATCAGTACGCGCCGATGACCGGCGTCGCGCCGCTGCGACAGGCTATTGCGGAAAAAACCGCGCAGCTGTACGGCTGGAAACCGGATGTCGACCATGAAATCACGGTCACGGCTGGCGCGACGGAAGCCCTGTTCGCCGCCATCAGCGCGCTGGTGCGCCAGGGTGATGAAGTGATCTGCTTCGACCCGAGCTATGACTGCTATGCGCCAGCCATCGAATTGGCTGGCGGCATAGTGAAGCGTCTGGCGCTACAGCCCCCCGCTTTTCAGGTGGATTGGGCGCAGTTCGCCGAGCTGCTGAGCGATAAAACCCGGTTGGTGATCCTCAACACGCCGCACAACCCGTCCGCCACCGTCTGGCAAAAATCGGATTTCGACGCCCTGTGGCAGGCGATTGCGGAGCGCGAAATTTACGTGTTGAGCGATGAAGTGTACGAGCACATCTGCTTCGACTCGGAAGGTCATGCCAGCGTTCTGGCGCATCCCGAGCTTCGCCAGCGTGCGGTCGCCGTCTCGTCCTTCGGCAAAACGTTCCATATGACCGGCTGGAAAGTGGGCTACTGCGTGGCTCCCGCGCCTATCAGCGCCGAACTACGCAAAATCCATCAATATCTGACGTTTGCCGTCAACACGCCTGCACAGCTGGCGATTGCCGATATGCTGCGGGAACACCCGGAACACTGGCGCGAACTGCCTGATTTTTATCGGGCGCGACGAGATCGTTTCGTGAATGCGCTGTCGACCAGCCGCTTTGAGCTGTTGCCGTGTCAGGGCACCTACTTCCTGCTGGCGGACTACAAAGCGATTTCGACGCAGGATGACGTGAGCTTCTGCCGCTGGATGACCGAACATGTCGGCGTCGCCGCCATTCCGCTGTCGGTTTTCTGCGCAGACCCTTTCCCCCACACCTTGATTCGGCTATGTTTTGCCAAACAGGAATCAACGTTGGATGCTGCTGCGGAGCGCCTATGTCGACTTTAAAAATCACCCTACTGCAACAACCGCTGGCGTGGATGGATGGTCCCGCCAACCTGAGCCACTTCGACGCGTTATTGGAAAACATTACCGGACGCGACCTGATTCTGCTGCCGGAAATGTTCACCACCGGATTCGCAATGGAAGCCGCCGGACACAGTCTGGAACAGTCGGTCGTGGAAGCCTGGCTCTGCCAGTGGGCGCAGCGCACCAATGCGCTCATCGGCGGCAGCGTGGCGGTGCAGACCCCGAAAGGGGCGGCGAACCGTTTTCTGTTCGCCGATCCGCACGGCACGCTGTACCGCTACGACAAGCGGCACCTGTTCCGCATGGCGAACGAACATCAGTATTATCAGGCAGGAAAGAAGAAGCTGGTGGTGGAGTGGCGCGGCTGGCGCATCATGCCGCTGGTCTGCTACGACCTGCGCTTCCCGGTCTGGGCGCGCAATCAGCAGGATTACGATCTGCTGCTGTATGTCGCCAACTGGCCGACGCCGCGCGCTCATCACTGGAAGACGCTGCTGACGGCCCGTGCGATTGAAAATCAGAGCTATGTGGCGGGCTGTAACCGCGTCGGCACCGATAACAACGGCCATAGCTATCAGGGCGACAGCGTCATCCTCGATCCGCTCGGTCAGACGCTGGCCAGCGCCCCAGAGAATCAGCCCGCGCGGCTGGATGCGGAGCTATCGCTGGAAGCGCTGCAAGCCTATCGGGAAGCCTTCCCCGCCTGGCGCGACGCGGACGCATTCACCCTCTAGTCAGCGCTACGCTGCTTGCTGCCTCATGATGTAAGTCAGCGCTTACACTGATGCAGCAAAGCCCTCGCCACCCGGCGACATGTCCGCCCCGCACACCGCCTGCGGAGAAGGCTTAACCTGCTCCGCGAGTCATCCTTTACGCATTGCGCCGACGTTCACCACCGTCAGCAATAACGCCTGCAACGCCTGCGCCACATCGTCAGTAAGCACTGACTCATCAGGATGATGGCTAATGCCGCCGCGACAGCGCACGAACAGCATGCCTACCGGCCAACGTTCGGCGATGGCAATGGCGTCGTGGCCTGCGCCGCTCGGCAGCGACAGCCCCGTTCCCTGCACCGCCGTCACGGCGTCAGATAACGTCGCCTGCAGCTCGGCGTCACAGCGCGTCGCGGGAATACGATAATACTCCTCCGCGCTGAACTGACATCCGCGCAGCATGGCGATCTCCTTCGCCGCCGCCAGCAACCGGGTCAGCAATGTCTCCAGCGCCGTATCTTCCGGACCCCGAATATCCAGCGTCAGCCGCACCTCGCCGGGAATAACGTTGGCCGCGCCCGGCAAACACTGCAACGTCCCTACGGTTGCCACCAAATGCGGATCGCTCGACTGCGTCAGCGCTTCCACCTGCGTCATCCAGACCGCCGCGGCCGCCAGCGCATCCTGTCGTTGCCCCATCGGCACCGTGCCTGCATGACCGGCATGACCGACAAACGTACAGTTCAAGCGCCGCGCGCCGTTGATCGCCGTCACCACACCCAGCGCCAGTCCCGCTTGCTCCAGACACGGCCCCTGTTCGATATGCAGCTCCAGATAGGCCAGAATATCGCTCGGCGACCGCGCCGCCTCTCCGATCGCATCGGCGGACAAACCGGCCTGCGTCAGCGCGTGCGACACGGAAACGCCATCGGCGTCCTGACATTCCAGCCACACTGCAGGCCAGGTGCCGGTCAGTCCGCGACTGCCCAGCAGCGTGATGCCGAAGCGCGTGCCCTCCTCGTCGCCGAACCCCACGATCTCCAACGCCACCGGCAGCCGAATTTGACGTTGATGCAGGTAGCGAACGGTCTCCAACGCGCAGAGCACGCCCAACATCCCGTCGTAACGACCGGCATTGCGCACCGTGTCTAAATGCGAACCGAGCAGCAGCGCCGGGGCATGGGCCGTTTCGCCCTCGTAGCGGCCGCAAATATTGCCCACGCTATCCTGCCAGACACGCATTCCCGCCGCCCGCATCCACTCGCCCACCACCTGGTTGGCGCGCAGATGCTCTTTCGACAGGTAGACCCGCGTGAGTTGGCCTGCGCCTTCCGAAATCTCCGCCAGCGCATCGCAGCGATCCATAACCTGCCGCGCGGCGTCGAGCGCCTCGGCAGCCGTCATCGCCACGTGACTCATGCGGACGCCTGCTGGCTGGCGTAGACATCCCATGCGGCCTGCAACGCCGCGCCCTGTACAGAGCGGAAGCCCAGACGGTTCAGTACCGCTTCCAGCGCGGTCAGCGTCTGCATGATGCAGTCTTTGCGCGCGTTGTAGCCCATCGTACCGATCCGCCAGATCTTGCCCTGCAACGGTCCAAAGGAGGTGCCGATCTCAATGGCGAAATCCTCCAGCAGCAGCTTACGCACGGCTTCACCGTGAATGCCCTCGGGGATCGTCACACCCAAAACGTTGTTCATGCGATGCGCCGGATCGCCGTAAGCTTTCAGTCCCATCCCTTCGATCCCGGCCAACAGCGCCTGACCGTGCAGCGCATGGCGAGCGATGCAGGTATCCAGCCCCTCTTCCAGAATAATGCGAGCGCACTCGCGGGCGGCGAACAGCATACTGGTCGCTTCGGTGTGGTGGTTTAACCGCTCCGGCCCCCAGTAGTCCATGATCATGCCCAGATCGAAGTAGTTGGAGTACACCATCTCCTCATCGCCATCTTGATGATCGTCGGTGCGGATCCCCTGCTCCACGCACTTGCGCTGGCGGATCGCCGCTTCCATGCGCTCGCTGATCGTCACCGGCGAACTGCCGGACGGACCGCCAAGGCACTTTTGAAGTCCGGCGGATACGCCATCCAGACCCCAGGCATCGGTCTCCAGCGGGTTACCGCCGAATGACGCGGTGGCGTCGGTGTAAAACAGCACGCCATGACGTCGGCAGATGTCGCCAAGTTCGTCCAGCGGCTGGAGCATCGTCGTCGAGGTGTCTCCCTGCACGGTCAACAGCAGACGCGGTTTGACCCGCTTCACGGCCTCTTCGATGCGGTCAGGCGTGAATACTTCGCCCCACGGCGCTTCAATCGTATGCACCTCGGCGCGGCAGCGACGGGCAATCTCACACAGCAGATGACCAAAGCGACCAAACACCGGAACCAGCACGCGATCGCCGGGGCGGATCGCAGAAACCAAAACGGCTTCGATCCCGGAACGCGACGTGCCGTCCACCAGCATCGTCCAGCGGTTTTCGGTACGAAACAGCTGCCGGTATAGCGCCATGACCTGATTCATGTAGCCGGTCATCACCGGATCGTACTGGCCAATCAACTGACTGGACATCGCCCGGAGCACGCGCGGATCGGCGTTAATCGGGCCCGGCCCCATCAGCAGACGATGAGGCGGATTAATTTGGGCGAACAGTTCGCTTTGCATAGTGGTTAACTCCTGATGTCCTTAATTCATGGTGTGCGTTGACGCGCCGGACGGAGAACAACGTACCGGCTGCGCCGCGCGTCAGGCTTCGGTCAGCCCGCGCACGGAGGCAATAAACTGTTTCAGTTCCGGGGTCTGCGGCTGGGCGAACAGGCGGGACCCTTCGCCCTGTTCCCACACTTTGCCCTGATGCATAAACACCACGCGGTCGCCGACTTCGCGGGCGAAGTTCATTTCGTGGGTGACCAGAATCAGCGTCATGCCCTCCGCCGCCAGCTGTTCCAGCACTTTGAGCACTTCGCCCACCAGCTCCGGGTCTAACGCCGAGGTGATTTCATCGCACAACAGCACCTTCGGATTCATCGCCAGCGCGCGGGCGATGGCGACGCGCTGCTGCTGGCCGCCGGACAGATTGGCGGGATAGTAGTTTCGCCGTTCGCCCAGTCCGACTTTATCCAGCATCTGCTCGCCCAGACTGCGGCACTCCGCCGCGCTTTTGCCCAGCACCAACCGGGGCGCCAGCATCACGTTTTCCAACGCGGTCATGTGCGGGAACAGATTGAAATTTTGGAAAATCATGCCGACGGAACGGCTGATTTCACGCGCCTGAGACTCGCGGTCGGTAATCGTCATTCCGCCCAGCTTGATGCTGCCTTCCTGATAACCTTCCAGACCGTTGACGCAGCGCAGCAGCGTACTTTTTCCCGAGCCGCTGCGCCCGATGATGGAGATCACTTCGCCCATCTCGACGTCCAGGTCCACGCCCTTTAACACGTGGTTTTGACCGTAAAACTTATGAACCTGATTAATGGTGATGAGCGGCATTGAATTTCTTCTCCAGATAGCGGCTGTAGTAAGACAGCGGGTAGCACAGCAGGAAGTAGCCGAGCGCCACCAGCCCAAACACCTTGAAGGGCTGATAGGTGACGTTGTTCAGCATGGTTCCGGCCTTGGTCAGCTCGACAAAGCCGATGATGGACGCCAGCGCCGTGCCCTTGATCACCTGCACCGAAAAGCCGACCGTCGGGGCAATGGCGATGCGCATCGCCTGCGGCGCGACGACCCGGCTCAAGGTTTGCCAAAAGCTCAGTCCCAGACAGCGCGAGGCTTCCCACTGGCCGCGCGGCAGCGCCAGTACGCTGCCGTGCCAGATATCCACCAGAAACGCGCTGGTGAACAGCGTCAGCGCCAGCGCGGCGGCCACCCACGGACTAACGTCAATGCCGAACAGACCCAGACCAAAGAAGGCGAGGAACAGCTGCATCAGCAGCGGCGTGCCTTGAAACAGATTGGCGTAAGCGCGGGTCAACCGCAGCGGCCAGGGACGGCGGGTCAGACGCAGCAGCAACAGCGGTAACGTCACCAGCGCCCCACCGAAGAACGCGGTCAGCGACAGCAACACCGTCCAGCGCCCCGCCAGCAGCAGGTTGCGCACTATATCCCAGTCGGTAAAGTTCATCATGCGCCCTGCGTTCCCAGAAAACGTCGCCCTAACATCATCAGCAGTTGACGCATCAGCAGCGACAACGCCAGATACAGGAGCGTAGTGACCAGATACACCTCAAAGCTTAAGAAGGTGCGAGATTGGATGAGGTTGGCGGCGAACGTCAGCTCTTCGTACGACACCTGCGACACCACCGAGGAGCCGAGCATCACGATGATGCACTGACTGACCAACGCCGGATAAATCCGTTGCAGCGCAGGCGGCAAAATCACCCGCAGAAACGTCTGCGTGCGCGTCAATCCCAGCACCCGGCAGGCTTCCCACTGCCCTTTCGGCGTCACCTGAATGCCCGCGCGGATGATCTCGGTGCTGTAGGCCCCGAGATTCACCAGCATGGCGATCAGCGCCGCCTCGCCTGCGGTTAATTTCAGCCCCAACCCCGGCAGGCCGAACACGATAAAGAACAGCTGCACCACGAACGGCGTATTGCGAATCGCTTCGACGTAAACGCCCCACAGCCCGCTCAACACGTTCGGCTTGCCGCTGCGCAACGCGGCGCCGCAGATGCCGATGGCGATGCCGCCGACCGTGGCGAGCACCGTCAGTTGCACGGTGACCCACAGACCGGCCAGCATGTCCGGCCAGTAAGGCCACAGCGAGGCGAAATCAAGCTGATAGGTCATGCGTTACCCTCACGCGCCCAGATTGGCGGGCAGCGGCGCCTTCAGCCACTTCTGCGACAGGCCATTCAGCGTATTGTCTTTTACCGCCTTTTCGATCAGCGCATTGACCTTCTCTTTCAAGGCGGGTTCGTCTTTTTTCAGGCCGATAAAGCACGGCGAATCTTTCAGCATGAATTTCGCCACCGGCGCTTTCGTCGGATTCTGCGCAGCGATGGCCGCGACCACCAGGTTGCCGGTCGCAATGTACTGCACCTGTCCGGACAGATAAGCCGACAGCGTGGTGTTATTGTCTTCGTAGCGTTTCAGCTGCGCCTCTTTCGGCGCGAGGTCGGTCAGCACCATATCTTCCACCGCGCCGCGAGTGACGCCCACGCTTTTGCCCGCCAGCGCCTGAGGATTGCTCAGGTCGCCGTCTTTCGGTCCGAACACGCCCAGGAAGAACGGCGCGTAGGCACGGCTAAAGTCGATCACCTTTTCGCGCTCGGCGTTTTTACCCAGGCTGGAGATCACCAGATCTACCTTATTGGTTTGCAGATAAGGCACGCGGTTGGCGCTGCTCACGGGCACCAACTGCAACTTTAGTTTCATCTCGCTGGCCAGATAGCGCGCCATGTCGATATCGTAGCCCTGCGGCTGAAGGTCCGTGCCGACTGAGCCAAACGGCGGGAAGTCCTGCGGCACGGCGACGCGCAGTACGCCTCGTTTTTCAATGTCTTGCAGCTGGTCAGCCAGGGCATGGCCGGCCTGTACGAAAAACAGTGCCGCGCTGATCACGGCCAAGAAACCTTTTCGGATATTCATCGCTCTGCTCCTGGTTCGCCAATTTGAAACAAAAGATTCTTAATAAATGATAGTGAAACTATCGTTACAAATCAGTGAGCAAAATATATGCCAATAATGAGATGATGAAACCGGGGGAACTTGCGTCAGAAAAAAGCGCGGGCAATCCTTGAGATAAGCCTTTTCTCAGATGAAGCGGAGAAAATCATCGCGCAGAACGGCAAGTATTAAACGGAGACGGGGCCTCGACATGATGCACCAATGAGGAGCAATAGCACTATTGTGGTGCTGAAGACCGGCACATCGCTGAGCGCTACCGGCATTGATTCGGCATGTGTTCACAAGCGCCCGCCACGCTCTTCAAGGTAAACGGCAATCGCCCATATCGACGACGTTCAGGCCGATGACGTCTGGGATTCGGGTTCGTGAGATAAACCGATAATTCTGATGTGGCAAGGGCAGACGCGCGAGATCACCCGGTGAATTGGAGGCCGCGAAAGCCGAAAGCGAGAAATACCCACGCTCGGATTCGGCAAACTCGGGCAGGACGGGCGAACCGGCCGTGTTTCCCCGCAAGGGCTAAGCTTCGCCTAGCGTTGCTCCAACTCATCCAGCTGTTGATACAGATCGGCAATATGATGAATACGCTGACGCCCGTCCTGCAACATTTCATGCAACAGCGCGTTGCTTAGCAGATTGACCAATCCCATCGCAGAGGCGTAGCTGTCAAAGGCGGATACGCTGTCCAGCGGCGCGCTTAGCGTCCAGGTCGCCAACGGTTGCAGACTGTGGGCCTGCGGCTCGCACAGCAACAACACCGGCACCTGTTTTTCCTGTAATTGGCGAAGCAGAGACGGGATCAGGCGTGGACGGCGGCGGAACGCGGCCACGATCACGACATCCTGTGGACTCAGATCGGCCAGCTCTTCCGCCAGCGTCTGACCCGGCTGGGCTAAAAGACAGACCTGCGGCCTTACCTGCAACAGCTGCTGGCGTAGATGCAGCGCCACCGGATAACTGTTGCGCAGCCCGATCAGGCAGACGCGCTGAGCCTGCTGCAGCGCGGCGATGACCGCGCCGAACTGCACCGGATCGATCTGATTAACCCACTGGGTCAGGTTCGCCATTTCCTGCTTATAGTGGCGCGCCAGCAGGGTATTTCCCTGCACCGCATCGCGGTTGTCGGCCAGCGGCATACCGCTTTGGCGCAGCGTGCGCAGCTCATCGCGCATTTCCCGGTAGCTGGGGTAGCCGAGGCGACGAAACAACCGGCTGACGGTCGCCTTGGAGACGCCGCACAGGCGCGACAGCTCCGCGCTGTTGTAGCTGATCAGGTCGTCGAGGTGATCGAAAATAAACTCCGCGACCCGCCGCTCCTGAGGGGAGAGCGCATTAAAGTGGCTGCGTAGCCGTTCATCAATCTGCTTCATGCCTGCCTCTGTAACTTTCGTTTCAGCCATTCACGGTATCGCTGCACCTTAGCACACCTCTCAGCGAGAACGGCAAGAGGAAAAATAGTGGAATGCTTCTTGCTTTTGTTAGTTATCGATTGTCCGTGGGCATCCCTCACCGCGCGATGTCTGGCCTTGGATTGATGACTCGCCAGCGTTGGCCGCCGGAGTCTTGCCCCCTAGCGTTGGGAATCTTTTATATGATGCACAGTAATATTGCGCCTGCCGGTATGGCGGTGACGCCTCATCACCTCGCCAGCGCCTCCGCGCAGGCGGTGCTGCGGGAGGGCGGAAATGCGATCGAAGCGATGGTCGCCGCCGCCTCCACCATCGCCGTCGTCTATCCGCACATGAACAGTCTGGGCGGAGACGGTTTCTGGCTTATCGTGCCGCCGCAGGGCGACCCCATTGCCATCGACGCCAGCGGACCGGCTGGCTCGCTGGCCAACCGCGCAATGTATGACGGAATGGCGCGCATTCCTCATCGCGGTCCCAACGCCGCCATCACCGTGGCGGGCACCGTCGGCGGATGGCAGGAAGCGTTGCGCTACGCCGCCGAGCTGGGCGGGAAATCGCTGCCGCTGAAGCGGCTGCTGGCCGATGCGATCCGCTACGCCGAACACGGTATTCCCGTCACGCCCTCGCAGTCGGACGCGCTCACGCAGCACTTTGAGGCTCTCAGCGCCCACGCCGAATTTCGCCGCGTCTTCTTGCCGGACGGCACGCCCCCTTCCCCCGGGAGCCGCTTCACTCAGCCCGATCTCGCCCGCACGCTAACGCAGCTGGCGCAAGACGGTCTGGACAGTTTTTATCGCGGCCCGCTGGCCGATACCTTAGCGGCGGCGATGACCCAGGTCGGGATGCCGGTGACCCGAGACGATCTGGCCAACTATCGCGCCAAACGCGTCACGCCCCTGAGGCTGGCCCACAGTCAGGGCGAGATCTTCAATCTGGCGCCGCCGACGCAGGGGCTGGTGTCATTGGCGATCCTCGGGATCGCCGACCGCCTCGATATGGCCGATCTCAACGATGCGCAAACAATCCATCGCGTCGTCGAAGCCACCAAGCTCGCGTTCGAACTGCGCGATGCCTTCATCACCGATCCCAGACTCGTCACGCAAGATATCCCCGCGCTGCTCAGCGCCGATGCGCTGGAAGCATTGAGCGCCCGCGTGAATACCGATGCCGCCGCGCCGTGGGGAGAAGGTAAAGGCCCCGGCGATACCGTCTGGATGGGCGTATGCGACGGCAACGGCCTGTCGGTTTCCTTTATTCAAAGCATCTATCACGAATTCGGCAGCGGCGTCGTACTGCCCGAGACCGGCATCGTCTGGCAGAACCGGGGAGCCTCGTTCAGCCTCGATCCGCACCATCTATTGGCGCTGGAACCGGGCAAACAGCCGTTTCACACCCTGAATCCCGCCGCCGCACGGCTGTCCGACGGGCGGACGATGGTCTACGGATCGATGGGCGGAGACGGCCAGCCGCAAACTCAGGCGGCGCTGTTTATCCGCCATATCGTGCAGGGACTGCCGCTCCAGCAGGCCATCGCCGCGCCCCGCTGGTTGCTGGGGCGCACCTGGGGACAAACCTCCGATAGCCTGAAACTGGAGGACCGCTTCACGGCCGCCACCGTCGACACGCTACGCGGGCTGGGCCACGAGGTGGAGATGCTACCCGACTTCAGCGAGAGCGTCGGACACGCAGGCGCCATCGTGCGCCATACTAACGGTATGCTCGAAGGGGCGTTCGACCCGCGCAGCAACGGCAGCGCCCTCGGCTTTTAAATCAATAAGACCGCGACCAAGAGAATCACAGAGGGAAACATGAGCGAGATAAAACTTGATGACGCCGCGCTGGCCGACTATCTGCGGCAGATGGAAACGTTGCTGGCGCTGGAGTTAGATCCGGCCCGCCGCCAGGAATTGCAGCGACAGTTCAGCCGCATCGCCGAGATGGCGCAGCCGCTGATGGCCTTTCCACTGGACGAACGTCAGGAAGTCGCGGGGGTCTATCAGCTATGAGTACGATGCGTCACCCCGGCAGCTATTCCATTGATGAACTTCAGGCGCTGCAAGAGAGCGGCGAACTGTCCGCGCAAGACATCGCTCAGCAGACGCTGGCGCACATTGCGCAGCGTAATCCCCAGCTCAACGCCTATACCCGCGTCACCGAGACGCGCATGCTGGAAGAGGCCGCGCAGCTCGATCGACAACGCCGCGACGGCTGCGCGCTGCCCGTGCTGACCGGCGTGCCGTATGCGGTCAAAAATCTGTTCGATGTGGCAGGAGAAACCACGCTGGCGGGAGCCCAACTGTTTAGCCAGCGCGCCCCTGCCGCGCATGACGCCTACGCCGTCTGTCGACTGAGCGCTCAAGGCGCGCTGCTGTCGGGGATGTTGAATATGGACGCCTACGCCTACGGCTTTACGACGGAGAACACCCACTATGGCGCAACCCGCAACCCGCATGACCTGACGCGGATTGCGGGCGGCTCTTCCGGCGGTTCCGCTGCGGCGGTCGCGGCCGGGCTGGTGACCTTCGCGCTCGGCAGCGACACCAACGGCTCCATTCGCGTCCCTTCGTCTCTGTGCGGCATTTTCGGCCTCAAACCCACCTTTGGCCGCCTGTCCCGCCGCGGCACGCAGCCTTTCGTCGCCAGCCTCGATCACATCGGCCCGATGGCGCGCAACACGGAGGATCTGGCTCAGGTCTTCGACCTGCTGCAAGGCATCGATGCCCACGATCGTTTTCAGACGCCGCATTCGTCATTGGACTGCTCGGCCACGCTGAATGATGATACGCCACCGCTGCGCACCAAGATTCTGGCGGGTTATTTCGCCGACTGGTGCGACGAACACGCTAAAACCGCCGTACTGCGGGTCGCGCGCGCGCTGGGAGCCAATGAGAATGTGTTGATCGACGATGCCGCGCTGGCCCGCACGGCCGCCTTCCTCATCTCCGCCAGCGAAGGCGGTAATCAATACCTGCCCGC
>NZ_CAMKXG010000012.1 GCF_946477055.1 Lonsdalea britannica
GATGCCACCAGTCTGAGACATACTGACCTCGGCGGCGGCCGCGCTAAAAGACGAAGCCAGCAGCGCACCGGCGGCAAAGGCGATTTTCTTCATGTGTTTCCTCGTTTAAAACAAAGAGCGTTTCCTGCTCGTTAAAGGTGACGGCGTGCTGAGAGCACACTGCACAAAAATCGTGGAAGGTTAAGCGTGTCTGGCGGCAATGGCGGTCGTCCCTCGCTGCCGTTTTGGTTCACCGTGTTCAGAACGACATCACGGTGCGCGCAGGACTTTCAATGACGGCATGGCCGTGCCTGATACTCCCCCGAATCCATTGACCTCTGCCTGTCAGAAGCAAATGACATACCAGAAAACATCGGCTTCCTTTCTGCCTTTCATTTTGTTACCTGATGCAATACCTGAAGGATGTTGAAACGGAAAATGCGTTCAACACCTGCGTATTTCGCCTCTTTTTGGTGAAAGACTGGCGGTGCATGCACCAGCGAAGAGCCGGGCATCGCCGATGGGGAAGGCCGTCAACGGCGGGCTGTAGTATCAACGGAACGTCGGCGGGAAAGTTTGGCCTGCATCAGTTCTTAGCCGGTTTTCTCTTCTGCGATGTGCTTACACCTAATGTTTATGCGCCTAATTCGTTGAAAGTCGTCTGTACACCGACTTTTAATAAGTTAAACCTATCGTTTTCGGCGAGAGTTGGTACGCAGCTTGCGTGCAGGTGGATGATACCTCCACCACACCAAGGAATGCTGCTGATGAAAGAACACTGTTCCGGTCCTACGTTTTCTCTGACTCGTTTGGCTCTGGCCGTTCTGATGGTGGGGGCGACGTTGCCGGCTGTCGCTCGCGCTGAAAGCACGTTACGCATTGGCATGACGGCGGCGGATATTCCGCTGACGTTGGGCCAGCCCGATCAGGGGTACGAAGGCAACCGCTTCACCGGCATCACGCTGTATGATTCGCTGACGCAGTGGGATCTGTCGCAGGGCGAAAAGCCCAGCGGTCTGATACCCGGTCTGGCGACGGCCTGGAAAGTGAACCCGGATGACCATACCAAATGGACCTTCACGCTGCGTCCGGGCGTCAAGTTTCATGATGGCACCGCGTTCAATGCCGATGCGGTGGTGTGGAATGTGGATAAGGTGCTGAACAAAGCATCTGCTCAGTTCGCGCCCGCGCAGATCGGCACGACGGCGTCGCGTATGCCGACGCTGGTCTCCGCACGCAAGATTGACGATTTGACGGTAGAGCTGGTGACGACCGAGCCGGACGCCGTCCTGCCTTATAACCTCACCAACCTGTTTATCGTCTCGCCTACCGCGTGGCAGCAGGTCTTTGACGCCGTGCCCGCTTCGGTGACCGACCGTGCGGAGCGCGCCAAGCAGGCCTGGACCGCCTTTGCCGCCAAAGCCGTCGGCACCGGGCCATTCAAGATGAATAAGCTGGTGCCTCGCCAGCAGCTGACGCTGGATAAAAATGCCGACTATTGGGACAGCAAGCGCGTACCGAAAGTCGACCATCTGATTTTGGTGCCGTTGCCGGAAGCCAATGCCCGCACGGCGGCGCTGTTGTCCGGTCAGGTGGACTGGATTGAAGCGCCCGCACCGGATGCGATGGATCAGATCAAGAGCCGCGGCTTCAAGATCTACGCTAATGCGCAGCCGCACCTCTGGCCGTGGCAGTTCTCGTTCGCGCCGGGCTCGCCGTGGTTGGACAAACGCGTCCGTCAGGCAGCCAACCTGTGTATCGACCGCAGCGAACTGAAGTCGTATCTCGGTGGTTATATGCAGGAGGCGACCGGTATTTATGAAAAGGATTCGCCGTGGTACGGCCATCCGCAGTTCAAGATCCGCTATGACGCGGACGCGGCGCGCAAACTGATGCAAGAGGCGGGTTACAGCGAGAGTAAACCGCTGTCGGTCAAAGTCCTGACTTCCGCTTCCGGTTCCGGGCAAATGCAACCGCTGCCCATGAACGAGTTTATTCAGCAGAGCCTGAAAGCCTGCTACTTCAACGTCAATATTCAGGTGACGGAGTGGAATACGCTGTTCAGCGGCTGGCGACTGGGCGCGAAAGATCCGGCGGCGCAGGGCGCCAATGCCGTCAACGTCAGCGCGGCGGTGATGGATCCGTACTTCGGCATGATGCGTTTCGCCAGCGAAAAAACCTTCCCGCCTGTCTCCACCAACTGGGGCTATTTCTCCACGCCGCAGATCGAGGCGCTGATTACCAAAACCCGTAATGCCTTCGAACCCGCTGCGCTGGATGCGGCCGCGGCTGAACTCCATACGGCGATGGTGGATGAAACGCCGTTCCTGTTCGTGGGGCATGACATGGCGCCGCGTGCTATTTCGCCTGCCGTGACCGGCGTCGTGCAGGCGCAGAGTTGGATGATCGACCTGACGCTGCCATCCAAGAAAGCGGAGTGATCTCGTCCGGCCGCCCTTGCCGGGCGGCACCTAACCCCATCGCGGAGGAGCCATGTTTGTCTATCTGATACGTCGTCTGCTGCTGGCGACGCCCATTCTGCTGGGGGTCGCGCTGGTGTGTTTCATGCTCGTGCATATGACGCCGGGCGATCCGCTGGTGTCGGTTATGCCGCCGGACGCCTCCGAAACGCTACGCCAGCAGCTGATTCGCGACTACGGCTTCGACCGGCCGCTGCCCGTGCAGTTCGGGCTCTGGCTGTGGCATGCGGTGCAGGGCGACCTCGGAATGTCCATCGCCAGCGGTCGTCCCGTCTTCACAGAGGTGATGAACGCCGTCGGCTATTCGTTACGTCTGGCGCTGCTGGCGACGCTGATCGGTTTTCTGCTCGGCAGCTTCTTCGGCTTCGTCGCGGGCTATTTTCAGGATAGCTGGCTGGACCGGCTGGCTTCGGTGCTGTCGGTTTTCGGCGTCAGCGTACCGCACTACTGGCTGGGGATGCTGCTGGTCATCGTGTTCTCCTCTCAGCTCAACTGGCTGCCTGCGACCGGCGGCGGTCCGTTAGGCGAAGGCGGCTGGGCGTGGGACTGGGCGCACCTGCGGTTCATGCTGCTGCCCGCGATTACGCTGTCGGTGATCCCGACCGGTATTATCGCGCGCACGGTGCGGGCGCAGGTGGCGGAAACGCTATCGCAGGAGTTTATCGTTGGGCTGCGGGCGAAAGGCATGAGCGAATTGACGCTGTTTCGCCACGTTGCAAAGAATGCGGCTCCCACCGCGATGGCGGTGATGGGCCTACAGGTCGGCTATCTGATGGGCGGTTCCATTCTGGTTGAGACGGTCTTCTCCTGGCCGGGGACCGGAATGCTGCTCAACTCGGCGATTTTCCAACGCGATTTACCGCTGTTGCAGGGCACCATTTGGGTTTTGGCGCTGTTTTTCGTCGTGCTGAACCTGCTGGTGGATGTGCTGCAAACGCTGATCGATCCGCGTATCAAGAGGGGATGAGCATGAGTGTGAATATCGGCGTTGCGCCCTCTCCGGTGGTTGAGACGGCGCCAGTTGACCGCTCTTCCGGCTATTGGCGGGAAGTCGGGAAGCGAATGGCGAAGGATCCCACCGCCTGGTGCGTCGGCGGCGTCATCATGGTGTTGCTGCTGCTGGCGATCTTCGGTCCCTGGCTGGTACAGGGCGATCCCTATACCACGTCCATGTTTAAACGGCTGAAGCCCATCGGCACACCCGGCTTTCCGCTCGGTACCGACGAGCTGGGACGAGATATGCTCTCGCGCCTGATGCTGGGCGCGCGCCTGTCGCTGTTTATGGGAATTACGCCGGTGATCCTGGCATTTTTTATCGGCTCTGCGATCGGCATCGTCGCCGGGTATGCGGGCGGGTGGCTGAATACGCTAATCATGCGGACCATCGATGTCTTTTATGCGTTTCCTTCCGTACTGCTGGCGATAGCGCTTTCCGGCGCGATGGGCGCGGGCGTCGGCAACGCGCTGCTGTCCCTGACGCTGGTTTTTGTGCCGCAGGTGACGCGCATTGCGGAAAGCGTCACGACTCAGGTGCGCAACCGCGACTATATCGAAGCCGCGCGCGCGTCCGGCGCTTCGGCGTGGGTGATCATTCGTACTCAGGTGTTGGGCAATGTACTGGGACCGATTTTCGTGTTTTCGACCGGGTTGATCTCGGTGTCGATGATCCTTGCCTCCGGCCTGTCGTTTCTTGGGCTCGGCGTGAAACCGCCGGAGCCGGAATGGGGGCTGATGCTGAATACCCTGCGTACGGCGATCTATACCCAGCCGTGGGTATCGGCGCTGCCCGGCGCGATGATCTTTATCACGTCGATCTCTTTCAACCTCCTCGCCGACCGACTGCGGATCGCGATGGCGATAAGGAGCTGATGCGATGAGTTCTCAGGATATTGGCGGTCCCGCTCAGCCGTTGCTGATTGGCACCGATCTGGTGAAGCACTTCCCGTTGAAGGGCGGATTAGGCAAAGCGGAACGGGTGCGCGCGCTCGACGGTATCGCGTTCAGCGTCATGAAGGGAGAAACGTTGGGCGTTGTCGGCGAATCCGGCTGTGGAAAGTCGACGACGGCCCGCGTATTGATGCAGCTGATCGAGCAGGACAGCGGCGAGCTGATTTTCGACGGGCAGACGGTAGGCGGCAGCCAGCTGTCTTTGCGCGACTACCGGCGACAGGTGCAGATGGTGTTTCAGGATAGCTACTCCTCGCTGAATCCGCGTATGACGATGCAGGCGGCGGTTGCCTTCGGGCCGTCGGTTCATGGGGTGCCCGCCGCGGAGGCGAAACGGCGCGCGCGTGACCTGCTGGAGAAGGTGGGACTGGACCCCACGCGTTTCGCCGGGCGTTATCCGCATGAGCTTTCCGGCGGCCAGCGGCAGCGCGTGAATATCGCCCGGGCGCTGGCGGTCGAGCCTCGGCTGGTGATCCTGGATGAAGCGGTCTCGGCGCTGGATAAGTCCGTCGAGGCGCAGGTCATCAACCTGCTGCTGGACTTGAAAGAGAGTATGAACCTGACCTATGTCTTCATTAGCCACGATCTCCACGTGGTGCGCTATCTGTCCGATCGCATCATGGTGATGTACTTGGGCGAGGTGGTGGAGGTCGGTCCCGCGGAAAGTCTGTTCCAGCAGGCGCGTCATCCTTATACGCGCGCGTTGTTAAGCTCGATGCCGTCGATGGACCCCGGCGCTCGCACTCAGCAGGCGCCGCTGAGCGGCGATCCGCCGAGTCCCATTCGGCCGCCGTCCGGCTGTCGTTTTCATACTCGCTGCCCGAACGCCGAAGCGGTGTGCGCACAGCGAAAACCCATCATGTCATCTTGTGGCGGCGGGCATCAGGTCGCTTGCCTGATGGCGGAACCGGACGCCGGGCATTCGCGCAGCGCCGCTGCGTTCACGGCCGAGGAGGTCTGAATGACGACACAACCTTTAATGGCGGTCGACGATCTGCGGGTGAAGTTTCGCCGTGGCAACCAGACGCTATCGGCGGTGAACGGCGTGAGTCTGGAGCTGGGACGTGGAGAAGTGCTGGCGTTGATCGGTGAATCCGGCTCTGGCAAAAGCGTGACGCTGCGAGCGCTGATGCGTCTGCATCCCGCCCGAACCACGACGATAGACGGTCAGATTCGTATCGCCGGTCAGGATGTGATGGCGCTGTCGCCGCGTGAACTACGGGCGCTGCGGGGACCGACGGTGGCGATGATTTTTCAGGAACCGCTGCTGGCGCTCGACCCGGTTTACACTATTGGCCAGCAAATTATGGAAACCGTTCGCAGACACCGCGCCGTTTCCCGTCAGCAGGCGCGCGAGATAGCGCTGGACGCATTACAGCGGGTCAGAATCCCCAGCCCGGAACAACGACTTAACGCCTATCCGCATGAAATGTCCGGCGGGATGCGGCAACGCGCCATGATCGCGCTGGCGCTGGCTTGTCAGCCGCAACTGCTGTTGGCCGACGAACCCACGACGGCGCTGGATGCCACGGTGCAGATCCAGATTCTGATCCTGCTGCGCGAATTGCAGCAGCAGCTGGGTCTGTCGATCATTTTCGTGACGCACGACATCGGCGCGGCGGTCGAAGTTGCCGACCGGGTTGCGGTGATGTACGGCGGACGCATCGTCGAGCAGGCGCCGTTGGCCGAGTTGATGCAAAGCCCGCGTCATCCCTATACGCGCGTGCTGCTCGGCACTCGCCCGCAGGGCGGATTGGAAAAAGGAAGCCGTCTGGTGAGTATCTCCGGCGCGCCGCCGGATCTGGCGAATCTGCCTGCGGGCTGTGCGTTTGCACCGCGCTGTGCTCAGGCCAGCGAAGCCTGTTTGCGCCAGGTGCCGACGGAAAGTCGGGTCGCGCCGTCGCATCAGGTTTTCTGCCATCACTGGCAGGAAAACTAAGCCGATTTGCCTGAATAGGCCGGTCGCAGCGGCCTTTTTGTGGCCGGAAGTGCTACCGTCAGCGTAATAACAGGAAATTAGCCATTTTCTGATAGAGCGTCTGTGAGATTCCCCGTATACCGTTGCCATACGCCGCATCGCGGTGACGCAGAGGGTATGATGATGATTAAACCGCTGTTATTCGCTGCTGTTATGGCAGGAGTGGTCTATACGATGCCCGTCGCGCAAGCTGACAGCCTGAGTCTGTCGTTGCCGGGGGTGCAGCTGCATATTGGCGATCGCGACAGACGGGGTTATTACTGGGATGGCCGTTACTGGCGCGATCCTGACTATTGGCGCGAGCGTCACCACTATCACAGACCGCCGCCGCCACCGCGTCATTACTATGAGCCGCCGCCGCGCGTAATCGTCGTGCAGCCGCCGCCGCGGGTCTACCGCGAGGAGCGCCACCACCGCGGGCCTGACCGCGATTGGGATCGTCGCGACCGCGATCGTGGTCACCACCGCCGTGATGACGATCGTCATCGCTAATCGTCTGGCACTCGGCAAGGGGAGGCTCGCTTTCCTTGCTGCAACACCAGACTGATTCAGCACCGTTTTCTCCTCAAGGGATGCCAGCAACTGCGGCATCCCTTGTCATTTCTGGTATTGGAATCCCACTTCGGATCTCTGGCGAAGCCTGTTTAACATAGCCCGACACGATGAAGGCCTACACCCGCATCTGCGGTTCATCGACTGTCGGGGCGTACGTTGCTGAGACGGGGCGTGATTTTAGGTTGGATCAGGGTAATGTTTTGCACTGCTCTTTTTGACCTGTTCTTTGTTGCGCCCCAGCGAGACGGGAATGCGCCTCCTAGTTCCATGCCTGCCGGTGTCCCATCATGGGGTGTTTGGGCGGGGTGGTAGTGAAGGGGATATCTCATATAATCAGGGTTAACAGATGAAGTATCATCCCCTATAGATGAAGGGCGCGTAAGCGCGGTCATTGCCTGTAGCATCATGGCCGGCTCATCCCTTTTGAGCGTTATCAGACGGGGCATCAGGCGGCCTCGGCAACCGGTAAAGAGGAGACACCATGCTAGATCATATTTGCCAGCTAGCGCGTGAGGCGGGCGACGCCATCATGCAAATTTATGAGGGACAGGCGCCGGTTGAGGTCAAACACAAGCAGGATGACTCGCCGGTGACCGCGGCCGACATCGCGGCACACAAAGTGATTGCGCGGGAGCTGACGGCGGTCTATCCGGACATTCCTCTGCTGTCAGAGGAAGATCCGCCGCAATGGTCCGAACGCCAGCGCTGGCAGCGTTATTGGCTGGTGGACCCGCTGGATGGGACAAAAGAGTTTATCAGTCGTAACGGGGAATTTACCGTCAACATCGCGCTGATTGAAGACGGCAAACCGGTGCTGGGCGTGGTGTACGTGCCGGTGACCGGCGTGATGTACGCCGCCGCGGATGGCAAAGCCTGGAAAGAGGAGTGCGGCGTCCGTCTGCCGATTCAGGTACAGGACGCACGTCCGCCGCTGGTCGTGGTCAGCCGTTCCCATGCGGATGCGGAGCTGCAGGACTATCTTGCTCAGCTGGGCGATCATCAGACCGTCGCTATCGGCTCATCGCTGAAATTCTGTCTGGTGGCAGAAGGAAAGGCCCAGCTTTATCCACGGTTTGGGCCAACGAGCGTATGGGATACCGCCGCAGGACACGCCGTGGCGCTGGCGGCGGGCGCGCAGGTTAACGACTGGCAAGGCCAGCCGTTGTCTTACCTTCCTCGCGAATCCTTCCTCAACCCCGGATTCCGCGTCTCCCTGTATTAATCCTGTCGACGTATTCTCCGGGCTCATGTCTTGGGCCCGGTGCCCTTCTGAGGCTGTTCTTGCTATCACCCTCTCTGCAACATCTTAAAGTTTTATGAGGATTGTCCGAAACCATTAAGCGCTGTCGTCATTCCGTCATAAAAAGACGGTATAACACCGCACGGGCTAAATGAGCCGGCTGAAATGGCGGGAGACGCCGCTGGCCATTGGTGTTCTGTATTACCCTGGTATTTGAAGGTTTATTCTGATTTATCAAATTTTGCGTTTTTCTGTTCCGTAAACTAATGTAAAAGCGATAAATAATGCTGGCTTATAGGGAACTTCCCATTAAATATCGACCCTAAATGTAGGATAAAGCTTGGTGCGTCATTCACCCTGTACCGGGTTGGTGGCAGGAGACGCACTACTGGAACAACGTAAGGAGAGGAAGTATGAGGATCTTCGAACGCTATAATCCCTTTAAAGTCGCCAAGTACGTGAAGACGCTGTTTCGCGGACGGTTGTATATCAAAGGGGTTGGTGCTTTTGAGTTCGATTACGGCAAAATTTTACTGCCGAAAAAGAAAGACAAGCAGCATCTTGAAGTCATGTCTGAGGTAAACCGTCAGGTCATGAAACTGCAGTCAGAGCTGGCATAACGCCGCTCATCGCCCTCGAGATAGGGATGTTGGAGACGACGGACCGAACTGTTGCGACACATGCAATGAATTGATGCACGATGTGTAAAAAAGAACAGGTTCGGATCTGCTCCGGTATGAGGGCGACCGGTACGCCCTGCGGTTATCCAGCGTCAAAAAAAAGGCCCGTTAACGGGCCTTTTTTAATGGGTGAAAGACAGCCCTAAGGCTGCACGATGGTGACATCCGGGCCAGCGCTTCCCGCCGGTTTGTCTTCCAGTCGCGTGACCAGCAGCTGGTCTATCTTGTAGCTGTCGATATCCACCACTTCGAACTTGTAGCCTGCGAAACGCACGAAATCGGTCCGTTTAGGGATTTTGCGCAGGGTGTACATCATGAAACCGCCGATGGTTTCGTAGTTGCCGGAGTGTGGGAAGTCGTCGATATTCAGTACGCGCATCACGTCGTCGATCGGCGTGCCGCCCTCAATCAGCCAGGAATTGGCGTCACGCGCCACAATCTGTTCTTCCAGCCCCTGACCCACCAAGTCGCCCATGAGCGTCGTCATGACGTCGTTAAGGGTGATGATGCCGACCACCAGCGCATACTCATTCAGAATCACCGCGAAGTCTTCGCCCGCGGTCTTGAAGCTTTCCAGCGCCTCGGACAACGTCAGCGTATCCGGCACGATCAGCGCCGGGCGAATCTGTACGCCGCTGGTCAGTTCCAGACTCTGATTGCCCAGCACGCGGTTCAGCAGGTCTTTGGAATCGACGTAGCCGACGATCTGATCGATATGGCCGTCGCAAACCAGGAATTTAGAGTGCGGCTGCTGGGCGATTTTCTCTTTAATGCTCTCTTCGTCGGCATGCAGATCGAAAAACACCACGCTTTCGCGCGAGGTCATGGAAGACGGTACTGTACGGGATTCCAGCTCGAACACGTTTTCGATCAGCTCATGTTCCTGCTTACGCAGTACGCCTGCCAGCGCACCCGCTTCCACCACGGCATAGATATCGTCTGAGGTAATGTCGTCCTTACGCACCATCGGCAGCTTGAGCATCCGGAAGATCATGTTCGCCAGACCATTAAACAGCCAGACCAGCGGCCGGAATATCAGCAGACAGAAGCGCATGGGGTTGATGATCCGAACGGCAACCGTTTCGGGGGCGATCATGCCTATGCGTTTCGGCGTCAAATCGCCAAGCAGAATAAACAGGCTGGTAACCAGCACGAAGGAGCAGATAAAGCTGACACGCTCGGCCATTTCCGGCGACATCACATTATCGAACAGCATGTTGAAGTAGGGGGAGAAGGCGGCGTCGCCGACGATACCCGCGAGAATGGCGACGGCGTTAACGCCAATCTGAATCACGGTAAAGAAGATACCGGGCGTCTCCTGGAGCTTCATCACGCGTTCGGCGTTTTGGTTGCCCTCGTCCGCCATGAGTTTGAGCTTGATTTTGCGCGATGCAGCCAGGGAAATTTCAGACACGGAGAAAAACGCACTAACGGCGATAAGAAAAATAATTAATAACAAACTGTTTAACATAGTTTTTTCGCTTTGCCTCAATAGACAGGGCGATCCTCAGGAAGGAAAATAATCATGAACCGACGGCAGGGAGCCGTGGACAAGGCCGGTTATCAGCCTCATGCCCGCGGCATTATAGCAGGAGCGGTCAAAGAACCGCCAGCACTGGCGTGAGGCGATCTGCGGGCCGTTAAAACGGCGTTTTAATCAGTAAAAAATGCCGTCGGTTTTGACGCGACGGCGTTCGATAACATTAGTGCTGCGGCGGCAGACAAACGCCGATGCCGCCGAGTCCGCAGTACCCTTCGGGATTTTTGTACAGGTACTGCTGATGCTCATCTTCCGCATAGTAGAACGGTCCGGCTTCCGAGATTTCGGTGGAAACCGTTCGCTTGTCGCCTGCCGCCGCCATCGCCTGCTGGAAACGTTGCAGGCTCTCTTTCGCCGCCTGCTCCTGTTCCGGCGTCAGCGTATAGATCGCTGAGCGGTACTGCGTGCCGATATCGCCGCCCTGACGCATCCCCTGCGCCGGATCGTGATTTTCCCAGAACACGTGCAGCAGTTTTTCATAGCTGATGATGGCCGGATCGAAAACGACCCGCACGACTTCAGCATGACCGGTTTTGCCGGTGCAGATTTCCCGATAGGTCGGATTCGGCGTGTAACCGCCGCTGTAGCCCGAGGCCGTACTGTAGACGCCCGTTTGTTCCCAGAACAGACGTTCCACGCCCCAGAAGCAGCCCATGGCGAAAATGGCGACATCCATCGTATCCGGTACATGCGTCATCGAGTGCTGATTGACCACATGGAGCCGGGCGACAGGCATCGGCGTGGACCGGCCAGGCAGCGCGTCGGCCTGACTTATCGGCTGCGTTTTATCAAAAAGTGAGACCACGTTGAGCTCCCATTTGCTGATTGAATCATCATTATCGGTTACGGTGCCGGTATCGTCCGGGCAGGATAAAAGGGTGTGCGAGCGAGTTTCCCCTTGTATACACTATATTTTAGGCTTTACCGGCTAATATCTATGGCTAAAGAGAAACAATTTAATTCTATTGGGTGATCAGGGAGCGCAGTGGCGATTTTTACATTGAAGAGGAATTTTTATCGCAGCGGCGGCATCCGTCTGTGTCGTGCGATAAGTGTGTGCGGACTACTGCTGGCGAGTGCGTCTGCCGGTGCCGCTTCCAATGTCCGTCTGCAGGTAACGGGACTGACGGGCGACCTGCAAAAGAACGTGCGTGCGCAGTTGTCGACCATTACTGCCGATGAAGTGAGCGCCGACGGACGTTTCCGTTCCCGCGTCAACACGGCTGTTCGACAGGGTTTGCGGGCGCTGGGCTACTACGATCCTGAGATCGATTTTCAGTTCTTACCCGCCGTCAACGGCGGCCGCCCGGTGCTGATGGTCAAAATCACGCCGGGAGAACCGGTGAAAATCGCCGGTGTGGACGTCGATATTGAAGGGCACGCCCGCAATGACGAAGACTTCCTGAAGCTGAAGAAAGAAAAAACGCCTGCGCTGGGTACGGTTCTCAATCACGGTGACTATGACGATTTCAAAAGCGACCTGAACACGCTCGCCGTCAGCAAAGGCTACTTCGACGCGCACTTCCTCAAAAGCCAGCTGGGGGTGATGGACTCGACCCATCAGGCCTTCTGGGACATCGACTACGACAGCGGCGATCGCTACCGCTTCGGCGCGTTGAGTATCGAGGGCTCGCAGATCCGCGAAGAGTATGTCCGCGCGCTGCTGCCTTTCCATGAAGGCGATGACTACACCTCTGAACAGCTGGGCGAATTCAACCGCCGACTGTCAGCCACCGGATGGTTTAACTCCGTGGTGGTGTCCCCCGATCTGCAACGCGGCAGAGAAAACAAAAATAAAGAGCTGCCGATGGAAGCTGTGCTGTCTCCGCGCACGCACAACACGGTTGAAACCGGGGTCGGCTACGCCACGGATGTGGGGCCGCGCGTGAAAACGACCTGGAATAAGCCTTGGGTCAACTCCAGCGGCCACAGTCTGCAAAGCAGCTTAAGTCTCTCCGCCCCGGAGCAGCAGCTGGACCTGAGCTATAAAATCCCATTGCTGAAAAGCCCGCTGGAGCAGTATTACCTGTTGCAGGGCGGCTTCAAACGTGAAGACCTCAATGACACCAATTCGGATTCCACCACGCTGAATGTGGCCCGCTACTGGAACTATTCAAGCGGTTGGCAGCGTTCGGTCAACCTGCGCTGGAGTCTCGATCACTTTACTCAGGGGTCGGTGACCGACACGACGATGCTGCTTTATCCCGGCTTCAACGTGAACCGTACCCGTCAGCGGGGCGGGTTGATGCCGACGTGGGGGGACTCGCAAAGCTACTCCATCGACGTATCCAATACCGCCTGGGGATCTGATATCGACTTCTCCGTCTTTCAGGCGCAGAACGTCTGGATCCGGACGCTGGAAGAGAAACACCGATTCGTCGTACGCGGCAATCTGGGCTGGATTGAAACCGGCAGCTTCTCCCGCGTGCCGCCGTCCCTGCGTTTCTTTGCCGGGGGCGACCGCAGCATTCGCGGCTACAAATACAAATCCATCTCTCCTCGCGATGGCGACGATAAGCTGACCGGGGCCTCCCGGCTGGCGACGGGCTCGCTCGAATATCAATACAACATTACCGGCAAATGGTGGGGCGCGGCGTTTATCGACAGCGGCGAAGCAGTTAACGACTTCAAACAAAGCAACTTCAAAACCGGGGCGGGGGTCGGCGTTCGCTGGGCGTCCCCGGTCGGGCCGATCAAGCTCGACATCGCACGACCTATCGGCGATCCGGAGAAACACGGTTTACAGTTCTACATCGGTTTGGGGCCTGAATTATGAGTAAGTTGAAAAAAATCGGGATCGGCCTCATTGCCGTGGTATTGGCGCTGCTGGTGGCGCTGACGTTGTTGGTGACGACGACGCCCGGGCTGCACTTCATGCTGAACTCGGCCACGCGTTGGGTGCCGGGATTGACCATCGGTAAGGTGGACGGCGGCTGGCGCGACCTGACGTTACAGGACTTCAGCTATCAGATGCCGGGCGTCACGGTGAAGGTGCCCCGTCTGCATCTGGCTTTAACCCCTAACTGCCTGTGGCACAGTCGACTGTGCATTAACGACCTGTCGTTACAGGGACTGGACGTGGTGGTGGACACGAAGGCCATGCCGCCCGCCGCTCAGGAGACCCCAACCGCCAGCGAGCCGACCACGGAGATCGCCACGCCGGTCACGCTGGACCTGCAACACTTCAGCCTGCAAAACACCCGCGTGACGGTGGACGACATCGCGATGTCGCTGGCGGAATTCCAGACCGGCATGCTCTGGCAGGGACGCTCGCTGACGCTGCAACCGACCCGTATTGTCTCCTTGCTGGTCGCTCTGCCTAAAACCCCAGTAGGGCTGGTTGTCAAAGATAACGTCACCGCAGGCGATGTCGCGCAGACGCTGCCGCAGGTGGCGAAAGCGTCTCAGGATAAAGAGGCCAAGGACGCTAAAGCCGCAGCGGCGGAGAAAGCGCCCGCCGAGCCGCCGTTAGGCGAGCGTCTACAGGCGATGTTTGCCAAGCCGCTGCTGAACGACATGCCAGCCATCACTCTGCCGCTCGACGTGACGATCGCGGATATCACCGGCGAGCAGTTGCGTGTCACCGGCGATCAGGATGTGACGATCAACCGCTTGCAGCTGCAAGCCTCCACGCTGAAACAGGCGGTCACTCTACAAAAGTTCAGCGTACAGTCCCCGCAGGGTTCACTGTTCGCCAACGGCGCGGCGACGCTCAACGGCGACTGGCCGGTGACGTTTAACGCCAACGGTGCGCTGAACATCGACCCGTTGAAGGGGGAGCGCATGAAGCTCACCGTCGACGGCGCGTTGCGGCAGCAGCTGAAGTTGGCGATGAATTTGTCCGGTCCGCAGCGCGCGCAGCTCAACATCGACACGGCGCTGGCCGAGCCGGGCCTGCCTTTGACGCTGAAGTTGCAAAGCTCTCAGCTGCGTTGGCCGGTGACCGGCACCGCGCAGTATCAGATGAACAACCTGCAAGTGAATTTCGGCGGTAAAGCGACGGACTATGCGCTCAACGTGAAGGGCGATATCCGCGGCAGCGCGGTTCCGCCTGCGTCACTGCGGGTCGAAGGGAAAGGCGATCTGAAGCAGTTCGAGCTGGCGCACCTGCGACTGGATGCGTTCGAGGGCTACAGCGATATCACCGCAAAAGTCGACTGGCGCGATGCCATCAACTGGAGCAGCGCGCTGACCCTCAGCGGTATCAATACAGGTCGGCAGTGGCCGGACTGGCCGGTACGTCTCAATGGCAGCATCAAGGCTAACGGGCAGGTCGTCTCCGGCAGCGACTGGCAGGTACAGGTGCCTCAGCTGCAAATGGACGGCAGCATTCGCCAGAACAAGCTGACGGCTAAAGGTTCTTTGAGCGGTAATGCGGCGGGAGAGTGGAACGTACCCGGACTCAATCTGGCGCTGGGCCGCAACCAGATCAACGTTAAGGGAAAACTGGACGACCGCTGGCAGCTGCTGGCCGACATCAACGCGCCGGAGCTGAATGGCATGCTGCCCGGTCTGGGCGGGCACATCCTTGGCAATCTTCGTCTGGACGGCCGTCGGGATGCGCCTCAGGTGCGCGCCGACTTAACGGCCTCTGCGCTGCGCTGGCAAGATCTACGGATTCAGCGTATCGACCTGAAAGGCGATGTTCGTTCTGATCAGCAGATTCAGGGGACGCTGGCGCTCAAGGTGGCTCAGCTTACGCAGGGGGCGCTGAAGATCAGCTCGGTTGACCTTGAAGCGGGCGGTAACGAAAACAAACATCAGCTCCAGCTCACCGTGAAAGGCGAGCCGGTCTCCGGCCAGCTTGCGCTGAACGGCAGCTTCGATCGCGCTCAGGAACGCTGGCGCGGCACGTTGAACAACACCCGTTTCGATACGCCGGTAGGCGAGTGGCGGCTGACTCAGGCAATGTCGCTGGATTATTTGGCGGCGGCGCAGAAAATCACCGTCGGCACCCACTGCTGGGTGAATCCACATGCTGAAGTGTGTGTGCCTAAGCCGATTGAAGCGGGTCCGAGCGGACAGGCCAGCGTGCGGCTCAACCGCTTCGACCTGGCGATGCTTGAACCGTTCCTGAGTGAAGAAACGGTGCTGGCCGGGCGATTCACCGGCGATGCCAATGTGAGCTGGCAGGCTAACGGCGGACTGCCGCAGGCCAAAGTCACGTTGAACGGCGATGGTGTGAGCGTGCGCCAGCAGATGCAGGGCGGCGCGCTGCCGGTGGTCTTCGACACGCTGACGCTGAATGCCGGTCTTGACCGCGGTCAGGCCAAAATCGGCTGGCGGATGGCGATTCGCGGCAACGGTCGTCTGAATGGCGACGTGCTGATCAGCGATCCGCAGCAGCGCCGTAACCTGAGCGGCACGGTCACCATTGATACGCTGTCGCTGGATATGCTCAACCCGGCGTTGCAGCAGGGTGAAAAGGCCGCCGGTATTCTGAACGCCAATCTGCGGTTGGGTGGCAACGTCGAACGTCCGCAGATCTTTGGTCAGATGGTGCTGGAGAAACTGGATATCGACGGTAACTGGATGCCGGTCGATCTGAAAAATGGCCGTCTGGCGGTGTACTTCAATGGGATGTCCTCCACGTTGCAAGGGTTCCTCAAAACCACGCAGGGTCAGGTCAACCTGTCAGGCGGCGCCGATTGGTCGCAGCCCGATGCCTGGCGCGCGCGCGTGGCGGCGAAAGGCGATCGTATGCGAGTGACGGTGCCGCCGATGGTGCGTCTGGATGTGTCGCCCGATATCGTTTTCGAAGCCACGCCGCAGCTGCTGGCGTTGAACGGGTCGGTGAATATTCCGTGGGCGCGCATTGTGGTGCATGACCTGCCGGCCAGTTCAGTCGGTGTTTCCTCGGATGAGGTGATGCTGAATGAGGAAGGCAAACCGACGCAGCAGAAATCGACCTCGATTCCGATTAACAGCAACCTGACCATCCATATCGGCGACGACGTCAAACTGGATGCCTACGGCCTGACCGCCAATCTGGCGGGCGATCTGAAAGTGGCGCAGGACGAACGGGGTTTGGGACTGAATGGCCAAATCAATATTCCCAGCGGGCGATTCAAGGCGTATGGTCAGGATCTGCAGGTTCGCAAAGGTCAGCTGTTATTTGCGGGACCGCCGGGACAGCCGATGCTGAATATCGAGGCGATCCGTAACCCTGACAACACGGAAGACGATGTCACTGTGGGGATTCGCGTCACGGGCTCCGCCTCAGCGCCCAAGCTGGAGGTCTTCTCCGATCCGACCTTGTCGCAACAGGAAGCGTTGTCCTATCTGCTTCGCGGTCAGGGGCTGGATAGCAGCGGAACCGATAGCTCAATGATGACCTCAGCATTGATCGGTCTGGGGGTTGCGCAGACAGGCCAAGTTGTGGGTAAAATCGGCGAGGCTTTCGGCGTAAGCAATTTAGCTCTGGATACACAGGGCGTTGGCGACAGTTCGCAAGTCGTCGTCAGCGGTTACGTCGCACCGGGCCTGCAAGTCAAATATGGTGTAGGTATATTTGATTCACTGGCAACGTTAACGCTGCGTTATCGTTTAATGCCGAAACTATATCTGGAGGCGGTGTCTGGCGTCAGTCAGGCATTAGATGTGCTCTATCAGTTCGAGTTTTAGCGATGCGAATTATTGTCTATGGCAGTTTACGACGCAAACAGGGAAATAGTCATTGGATGACCAATGCGCAATGGCTAGGCGACCATCAGCTCGAAGGTTATGAGCTGTATGATTTAGGTCACTATCCGGCGGCAGTGGCGGGTGAGGGGGCGGTCTACGGCGAAGTTTATCGCATTAGTTCCTCCATCCTGACCGAATTGGATGCTTTAAAACGAGACGGCGGCGAATATAAGCGCAAGCTGATATTTACCCCTTACGGCAGCGCCTGGATCTATCTTTATCAGCGCTCCGTGACCGGTCTGCGGCGCATCAGTAGCGGCGACTGGTCCAAACGCGACGAGGAAGCGTAACCGCTTTTCATCGTCCTCTCGGCCGCTCCGACGCCCGATGTCGGGGCAAGCATTGAAGCCGGGAACATCGTTTTTCAGTCTGCATCTTTAAATAAAAAACACCGCCCGTTGCGGTGTTTTTTTATGCCTGTCGTCAGCGGATTTCTCCCTGTATTAGCGCAAAACAGCGCGCAGACAACGGCCTGCGAATGTTATCGCGCAAGGGATGTTGGAGGGAGCCGCCGGTGGACGTCAGAAACGACAAGGGGGCTGAGCCGTTAAGCTCAGCCCCCTTGCAGGGTCAGGTGATGCGCGGTCAGGAACGTCTTCCCGCTACGCCGTCACCATGAGGATTACTTGTTTTTGGCGCGTTCGAAAGAAGCAACGATTTCCGCTTTAGCCGCTTCTGCGTTGTCCCAGCCTTCCACTTTCACCCATTTGCCTTTTTCCAGATCTTTGTAGTGCTCAAAGAAATGGCCGATCTGCGCACGCAGCAGTTCAGGCAGGTCGTTCACATCCTGAATGTGCTCGTACTCTTTGCTCAGTTTGCTGTGCGGTACGGCAACCACTTTGGCATCTTCACCGGATTCGTCGGTCATTTTCAGTACGCCGACCGGACGGCAACGGATCACAGAACCCGGCTGCAGCGGGAACGGGGTCGGAACCAGTACGTCGACCGGATCACCGTCCAGCGACAGGGTGTGGTTGATGTAACCGTAGTTGCACGGATAGAACATCGCCGTAGACATGAAGCGGTCAACAAACAGCGCGCCGCTTTCTTTATCTACTTCGTATTTGATGGGATCGGAATTCGCGGGAATTTCGATGACTACATAAATATCTTCCGGAAGCGATTTGCCTGCCGGCACCGTATTCAAGCTCATGTCGGTTTCCTTCTCTTTCAAACCAGAAATGGAGTGGCGGTCATTATAGCCAACTCGTCGTGAAAGTCGCGGTTTTTAGCAGTGCGGACGCCGGTTCGACGCGTCGCAGGGCCGGGACGGCTCCCGCTGGGACTTACGTTATGGCGGTGGTTACTAGCAAGCTAACCATAACCAATATAATAATTAATTTAATTGAAGAGTAAGGGTGATGATCCGATAAGAGAGGGGCTTCTTTAATGAGATTTATCTATTTTTTATGGCTTTTTCATTAAGTTAAGAGGGATTTTTTGGATGTTGAAAAATATCACGGTGAAGTCGAGCCTGATTGTATTGCTGAGCGTCATGGTACTGCTGCTGCTTCTGGTCAGCGGTATCGGGGCCAATGCCATCAGCCAGGGAAATACGTCATTAAGCTCGATCGATAAAATACAGGGGAAGGAGCTGGGGACGCTGGCGGCGAGCTATACGGCGACGCTGCGAGCCCGCACCACCGCCTATCAGGCCGCGCGGCAGTTGGATGAGGGCAACGTCACCCGGGCGAAGGAAACGCTGTCACGCGTTGAAAGTTATCTGGACCGTTCTCGTAAGGACATGGATGAGTTTCTGGCGTACGGCACGGTGACCGCCAAAGGCGCAATCCTGGCCGAGCAGATCAAAACCAGCTACGAAAGCTACCTCAATAAGGGCATCGCCCCGATGATGGAAGCGTTGAAAAAAGGCGATACCGTCGAGTTCTACAAAATCACACAAGACGTTGTCGTGCCTTATAGCATGGCGATGGATAAAGCCATCAACGACTTCCGCGTTTTCGCCATCATGGTGGGAGACAACCTGCTGACCAAAGCCGAAGAGCTGGCGTTAAGCCGTCTCTCGATTATCGGCCTGTCCTGCGTACTGACGCTACTGCTGTCCGGCGCGGCGTGGGTTGTGATCAAGCGTCTGATTTTGCAACCGTTGGATCGCTCCGTTCATCAGTTGGAAGTCATTGCTGGCGGCGACCTGTCCCAGCATATTGAGGACGGCGGCAAGAACGAAATTGGCCGTCTGATTCAGGCGATGAAGACGATGCAGGATGCGCTGGCGACCGCCGTCGGGCGTGTGCGTGATGCGGGGAGTCAGATTGAAGTCGGCACGCGAGAGCTGTCCGCTGGCAACATCAATCTGGCCGCTCGTACCGAAGAGTCTGCGGCGTCGCTGGAACAGACCGCGGCCAGCATGGAGCAGCTGTCCTCTACGGTGAAACTGAATGCGGAAAGCGCCGATCAGGCGTATCAGCTGTCGCAGAATGTGGCCACTATCGCGGACAAGGGCAGCGACGCCGTTCGTCGGATGCTGGAAAAAATGGAGCTGATCTCGACAAGTACGGCGAGCGTGGCGGATATCCTGGCCATGATCGACGGCATCGCTTTCCAGACCAACATTCTGGCGCTGAACGCGGCGGTTGAAGCGGCGCGCGCAGGCGAGCAGGGACGCGGCTTCGCCGTGGTTGCCGGAGAGGTCCGCAGTCTGGCTCAGCGCAGTGCGCAGTCTGCCAAAGAGATCAAAACGTTGCTGGAAGACTCGCAGGTCCAGGTGCGCGAAGGTACGGAGATCGCGCAGGTCGCTGGCGAAACCATGAAGGACGTTTCGTCCGCCGTGGTGCAGGTGACGACGCTGATGGGCGAGATTTCCACCGCGACCCGCGAGCAGAGCAACGGCATCGATCAGGTCAATACCGCCGTGTCGCAGATGGACAGCGTGGCGCAGCAGAATGCCTCGTTGGTCGAAGAGTCGGCTTCGGCGACACGTTCGCTGGAAGAGCAGGCGATTGAACTGGCGGCCAGTATGGAACTGTTTAAGCTGGACAATGAACCGCTGGCTGCGATTGGCCGCAGCTAAACGAGAGTAAGAGAGTAACGCGGCGCTGCGAATCAGCGGCGTCGTAAATCACGCGATGCGGGTTATTTCTGTTCGGAGGATGAGGAGGAGTTCCTGCGTCGCTTTTTCCAGATTTTCGTTTCCTGACCGCGCCACAGACGCTGAATATTATCGTGGTGACGGACCAGAATCAGGCAAGACAGCATGGCGACCGGAAAGGTCAATTGCGGTTTAAACCACCAGACGTAAAACGGCGCGATCAGCGCGCTCACAATAGCGCCCAGCGACGAATACCCGCTCAGCAGCACGGTCAACAGCCAGGTCCCCGTCATCAATCCCGTTAAATCCCAACCGATAGGTGCGATAGCGCCGAATGCTGTCGCGACCCCTTTACCGCCGTGAAAGCGAAAGAACAGGGGATAGATGTGGCCGAGACAGGCGGCGATGGCGATGAGACCGAGGTAAAACGGCGTCACGCCAACTTCATAAGCGCCCCAAACGGGCAGCATCCCCTTCAGGATATCGAAGATAAGAACGGCCGCGGCCGCGCCTTTACCGCCGACGCGCAACACGTTAGTGGCTCCGGGGTTTCCCGAACCGTTTTCGCGTGGGTTTGGCAATCCCGCGATCCTACAGACCAGAATCGCACTGGAAATCGAGCCGCACAGGTACGCGAGGATAATCATTCCCAGCGCGGTAGCACTCATAGTATGCGTCCGTCTAATAAAGGTCGTTTTAATATTAGCATCCAAGGATAATACGCATATTCGGCCGGAAGTGGTATCCGGCAGCCGCAAAAACAGAGGGTAAGGTAATGGATATCGTATTTATCGAAGAACTTAGCGTGATTACCACGATCGGCGTTTACGACTGGGAACAGACCATCCAGCAAAAGCTGGTGTTCGATATTGAAATGGGATGGGACAACCGTGCCGCCGCCGCCAGCGATGATGTCAAAGATTGTCTAAGCTATGCGGATGTCAGCGAGGCAGTGATCGCGCTCGTCTCCACACAGCGGTTTGCGCTGGTTGAACGTGTGGCCGAAGACGTGGTCCAAATGCTGATGAAACGATTCGGGATACCTTGGATGCGTCTCAAAGTCAGCAAACCGGGTGCAGTCGCTCAGGCTCGTGCGGTCGGCGTAGTGATCGAGCGGGGAATGAGATAATTCCGTTATGCAATGATTAGAGACCCTTCCTAAGGTCATTAGCCCGTAATCTGATTATTTTAATGTCGTTTCATATGCAGCGGCTCGCGTGCAGCGAGGCCGCTTTTTTATGGTTACGGTTTGATGGAGCTGAACAGGTAATGACAGATTCATACACGTTGCTGGTGGCGTTTATCCTTGGGATCGTCGAGGGGCTGACGGAGTTTTTACCCGTCTCGTCGACTGGACATATGATCCTTGTCGGTCATTGGTTGGGATTTGAGAACGATCTGTCGAAAACCTTTGAGGTGGTGATTCAGCTGGGGTCTATCCTGGCGGTGGTCGTCGTGTTCTGGCGGCGTATGTTTGGCCTGATTGGCATTCATTTCGGTCGCGAACCCCATGATGGCGTCAAGCCCACCGGGCGTTTGACGCTGGTGCATATCTTGTTGGGCATGGGGCCCGCGGTGGTGTTGGGGATGTTGTTCCATGACGCCATCAAAACGCTGTTCAACCCGCAGATGGTGGCATGGGCGCTGATCGCCGGCGGTATTTTGCTGCTGATTGCCGAGAAATGGCGTCCTAAAACTCCGCGTGCGGAAGGGCTGGATGATATTACCTATCGTCAGGCGTTCTACATCGGGTGTTTTCAGTGTCTGGCGCTCTGGCCGGGATTTTCCCGTTCCGGCGCGACGATCTCCGGCGGGATGTTGACGGGCGTGAGCCGATTTGCGGCGTCCGAGTTTTCCTTCATCCTGGCGGTGCCGATGATGCTGGGAGCCAGCGGGTTGGATTTGTACAAGAACTGGCACCTGATGAGCCTGTCAGCGCTGCCGATGTTCGCCATCGGCTTCATCACCGCGTTTGTGGTTGCGATGATCGCGATTAAAACGTTCCTGGCGGTCATCAAACGGATGTCGTTCGTGCCTTTCGCCATTTACCGCTTCATCGTCGGCGCAGTGGTGTATGTGATCTTCATGTAACGAGGTGGGGGGGAGTTTCCCCGCTGGACGGCTTTAACTGTGGTGTTAAAAACGGCCTTTCCCCTGCGGCAGTGCGTTAGGGAAAGGCCGTTTTTTTTAGTCAGCGCTCTGCTGGCTGTCTTTCCAATCCTGCAAGGCGCGGCGACGACGCCAGTGCAGTTCGTCGCGGATCGCCACGTTGCGGAATCCATCGGCCACGACCTGCGCGCTGGTTACGCTGCTGGCGACCTTGAAGGCTTCGCGCAGATAGTCGCCCTGCGGATAAGGCTTGTGTTCAAAGCCGGTTCGCCCGCGCGCGTCGGCCTCGCTGGTCAGAATCAGCTGCTCCAGACGATGCGGCTTGCGCCAGACGTCGATGCTGTCGAACAGCTTCAACAGGGTTTTGGGTTGCAAGATAGGCGCGGTATGCAGCAGATCGTGGTATTCCGCCACCAGCTTCGCCAAATCGCGTATCTGGTTAGGGATCCGCAGGCGCTGGCACATCGCTTCAATCAGCTTGATGCCCGCAGGACCGTGTCCGTGGTGACGCGGCCACAGCGACGGCGGCGTCAGGCCTTTGCCGACGTCGTGGCACAGTGAGGCGAATCGAACATCGATCTCCGGACTGAGCTGCGCCGCGATGGCCAGCGTCATCATGACATGAATGCCGGTGTCGATTTCGGGGTGCCATTGGGCTGGTGCGGGAACGCCGAACAGATTGTCGATTTCTGGGAACAACACCTGCAGCGCGCCGCAGTCCCGCAGCCGCTCAAAATAGACCTGCGGCGAGTTCGAATTCAGCGCCTTTTCGGTCTCTTTCCAAACGCGTTCCGGCGTCAGACTGTTGAGTTCGCCGCTGTCCACCATCTGACGCATCAGCGCCAGCGTTTCCGGCGCAATCGTAAAGCCGAGATGGGCGTAGCGGGCGGCGAATCGCGCGACGCGCAACACCCGCAGCGGATCTTCGCCGAAGGCATCGGAAACGTGGCGTAGCTGTTTTGAGGCGAGATCGCGTTGGCCGCCGTAAGGATCGATCAGGCTGCCGTCTTCATCTTGCGCGATGGCATTGATGGTCAGATCGCGGCGCAGGAGATCGTCTTCCAGCGTCACGTCCGGACTGGCGTTGCAGACAAAACCGGTATAACCCTGCCCGGATTTACGTTCCGTTCGGGCCAGGGCGTACTCTTCGCGGCTGGTGGGATGCAGGAAGACGGGGAAATCCCTGCCAACCTGCTGATAGCCGAGTTTTAACAGTGCTTCGGGCGTGGCGCCGACCACTACCCAGTCGCGCTCGGTGACGGGTTGATGCAATAAACCATCGCGCACGGCGCCACCCACAAGGTAAATCTTCAAACCCAACTCCTGAATCTACGGTTTCTTAATGACTATGGCTCACTATAACCTTTATTGATGTTCAGTGCCGGGTTTGACGACGGGCAACGAGTTAGCCCATCCAGCGATCGTTTTTCTTGCGGCGCGGGATCAGATGCGGCAACACCAGCCCCAACAGCAGACCCGCGCCAGCCACGCCGCCGCCGTACATAAACCATTGCAGGATTAAAGTGCGCTGTTTGTCATCCAGCTGCACGTTGGCGGCATTGACCTTCTTCTGCGCGACGACAAGCTGATTTTTCAGATCCTGATTTTCTCGCTGCAGGCCGGTGATCACGTTATCGCTGGCGGCGACCTTCTGCTGCATATCGGCGGTACGCTGGTTCCAGCTCTGGTCGATGTTGGTCAGCTTGTCGGTCAGGACTTTCACCTGATTCTCCAGATCCGGCACGCGGGTGCGCAGGCTGGGCGTCTGGCTCAGCTGATCGAGCGGGATCCAGCTGGCGCGGCCTTTGCTGTCACGGATCTGGGCATAGCCCGCCCCTTCGTTGACTTCAACGACGGAGACTTCTTCACCGGCTTTCAGCGTGCCGACAATACGGTATTGGTTGCCCGGCCCGCTGTGGATATAGGTGATAAGTTCATCGGAGATATAGCGTTTTTCTTCCGCATGGGCCCCAAAGGTGACGGCAAGGCCAACGAGGCCAGCAATAATAAAGCGTAATTTCTGCATAAGATCATCAGGTTGCGTGAATGAATGTGAAATATTCGTCGGATAAGTCTGACGACGAGGGTGACAAACCTAAATGGGAACTGTCTTACTCTTGTTTGTCAGCGCGAAGACGCAGGATAACCGATGATGGCGGTGGCCGCACGTCTGGCGCATGCAGCGGCGTGGGGATGGCAACGGTGGCAAGGTAGCGTAAAATGTTATTTACTGACGAGATTCCCGCAGCATCCGGTGTAGCTAACGATTATGAGTGAAGAGATAGAACTGAAATTTATTGTCCACCCCGAAACCGTGCCAGCCCTGCAAACGCAGCTGAATCAGTGGAAGAGCGACTACAGCCACAGCAAGCATTTACATGCGCATCAATTGGCGAACATCTATTACGAAACCCCGGACGGCTACCTGCGTCAGCATGGGATTGGGCTGCGTATTCGTGGAGAAAACGGTCGCTACGAAATGACCGCCAAAACGGCGGGCAAGGTGGTCGGCGGCCTGCATCAGCATCCGGAATACAACGTCGAACTGGCGGGACCGCAGCTGGACATTCGTCTCTTGCCGGACGACATCTGGCCAGCGCATTGCGATCTGGATGCGTTGGCGGAGGAGCTTAAACCGTTGTTCAGCACCGACTTCCGTCGTGAGGTCTGGGTGGTGTCTCATCATCAAAGCGTCATCGAGATGGTGCTCGACCGCGGCGAGGTGGTGGCTGGCGATTTGCAGGAGCCGATTTGCGAGCTGGAGTTAGAGCTGAAGGTCGGGCAGCGCAGCGACCTGCTGGAGTTCGCCAACGAGCTCTCCGACGTGGGCGGTCTGCGACAGGGCTGTTTGAGTAAAGCGGCCCGGGGCTACCAGTTGGCTAAAGGCAATCCGCCGCGGGAAAGACATGCGCTGACGTTTATGCCGGTCAAAGACAAAATGACGCTCGACGAGGGGATTGAGGCGGGTCTGGAGTTCGGGCTGGCGCATTGGCAGTATCACGAAGAGCTGTGGGTGCGGGGCGATCAGGCCGCGCGCGACAGCATGCTGGAAGCGGGAACGCTGCTGCGTGAAATGCTGGTACTGGTCGGCGGCGTGGTGCCGCGCAAAGTAACGTCGGAATTTCGCGGCGCCTTGACGGCGCTGGAAGCGAAGGCTTCGACGGATCTCGACGCGGAGACCGTCTGTTTCGATAAGGATTACCTGAAAAGTAAGCTGGTGTTGACGACCTGGCTGCTCGAAGCGGGCTGGCGTCGCTATATGGATAACCGCGAGCGTATGCGCTTGCAGAGTTCCTATAAACGCTTCGCCGATATCATGCTGAGCCGGAGTTTGGCGGAGCTGAAGTCCGTCTTTGCGCATTCGCTATCGTCGCTGCATTACGAACAGCAACTGCCGCGTCTGGAACGTGGACTGAGCGCTTTTATGCTGCTGGGCGGTTTTTATCCAGAGGAAGAGGCGGGCGATTATGTTGGCCTTTGGCGCGAGCTGGCGCAGCAAATCGCCAAGCTCAATCTCCACCAACCGGCGCCCGTCGCGTTGGATGACACTCGCAAGCAGGCGATTGCCCGCTCGCCTTTCTGGCTGAACAGCGGACAATCATGATGTATTGAACCCAGCCGCCTGTCTTCAGCGCAGGCGGCGGTGTGAGGATAGGTTGATGAACAGCACGCCTGCGCCCGTTTTCCCATTACCCGCGTCGTTACTCTCTCAGGCCCAGCAGGCGCTGTCCCGCTGGCCGTCCTCTCCTGCGCTGACGACCTTGTCGGAGGAAGAGCAAGCGGCAGTCGCGATGAGCGATTTTATCAGCGATGCGCTGGCGCGCTACCCCGACTGGCTGCACGACATTAGGCAATTTCCGCCTGCACCCGACGAATGGCGGGGCTATGCGGACGCGCTGCGGCTGACGCTCAACGAGGTGCAGGACGAGGCCGCGCTGATGACGGCGTTACGCACGTTTCGGCGTCGTACGCTGGTGCGCATCGCCTTCGCGCAGGCATTGGGAACGTGCAGCACGGAGGAGACGCTGCGGCAGCTCAGCGAGCTGGCGGAAGTCTCCGTCATCGCGGCCCGCGACTGGCTCTACGCCGCCTGCTGTCAGGAGTGGGGAACGCCCTGCAATCAGAATGGCGACGCGCAGCCGCTGCTGGTGCTCGGCATGGGCAAGTTGGGCGGTCGGGAGCTGAACTTTTCCTCGGATATCGATCTGATTTTTGCCTATCCCGAAAGCGGAAATACGCGCGGCGGACGGCGGGAGCTGGACAACGCGCAGTTCTTTACCCGGCTGGGTCAGCGGCTCATCAAAGCGCTCGACCAAATCACCGAAGACGGCTTCGTCTATCGGGTGGATATGCGCCTGAGGCCGTTCGGGGACAGCGGCCCGCTGGTGCTGAGCTTCACTGCGCTGGAAGATTACTATCAGGAGCAGGGGCGCGACTGGGAGCGCTACGCGATGGTGAAGGCGCGACCGCTCGGCGAAGCGGACGCGGCGTATCGTCAGGAGCTGAATCAGCTACTGCGTCCGTTCGTGTTCCGTCGCTACATGGACTTCAGCGTCATTCAGTCCCTGCGCAATATGAAAAGCCTGATTGCGCGCGAAGTGCGCCGTCGCGATCTGCGCAATAACATCAAACTCGGTCCCGGCGGTATCCGGGAAGTGGAGTTCATCACCCAGGTATTCCAGCTGATTCGTGGGGGACGCGAGCCGCAGCTGCAGTCGCGTTCGCTGCTGCC
>NZ_CAMKXG010000013.1 GCF_946477055.1 Lonsdalea britannica
GGCGCTTGCTGAGTGGCTGACGCATCTTGGTCTGACCTGCGGAGAACCGGGCTGATGGAGTGGTACCCGTGGCTGAATGCGCCCTACCGCCAACTGTTGACGCAGCACCAGGCGGGACGAGGTCACCATGCGCTGCTTATTCATGCGCTGGCCGGAATGGGCGAGTCTTCCCTGAGCTATGCCTTGAGCCGCTGGCTGATGTGTCAACAGCCCGAGGGGATGAAAAGCTGCGGGCATTGCCACTCATGTCAGTTAATGAGTGCGGGCACGCATCCGGACTGGCACACCATCACCGTGGAAAAAGGCAAGCAGAGCCTGGGTGTGGATACAGTGCGGACGGTGCTCGAAAAAGTGTATCAGCGCTCGCGGCAGGGCGGGGCGAAAGTTGTCAGCCTGCCTCAGGCTGAGTTATTGACCGAAGCGGCGGCTAACGCCTTGTTGAAAACGCTGGAGGAGCCGCCTCAGGAAACCTATTTCATTCTGGGTTGCCGGGAGCCGTCACGGCTGTTGGCGACGCTGCGCAGCCGGTGTTCTTACTATTACTTGTCTGTACCTGAGGAGGCGCACGCCATGCATTGGCTGCGTCAACGCGGACATACGGACGAGCCGGCGTTGCATACAGCGTTGAGACTGTATGCGGGAGCGCCGCTGGCGGCGGAACATCTGCTGCAACCGGGACAATGGAAACCTCGCCTCACGCTGTGCCAGTCGCTTTCGACCTGTCTGGCTCAGCGGGACATGTTATCGCTGGTGACGCCACTGAGCGGAGACGACACCGATGAACGTATTCATTGGGTCGCTTCGCTATTTTTGGATGCGTTGAAATGTCATCAGAGCGCAAGTACACATCTGGTCAATCAGGATCAGCTTGCGCTGGTCGAACAGCTGGCGATGGCGTTGACGCCTGACCAATTGTTATTCGCGCTGCGGCGTTGGCTGCAGTGTCGCCACCAGCTCCGCACTATCACGGGAGCCAATCGGGAACTGCTGCTGACCTCGCTGTTGCTCGATTGGGAACAGAGTTTATCTGAACCGTCTCCCCGGTTACCTCATCCATTTATTGCCTAAAACTATCGGATCGCCATTATGTTGTTAGTTGATTCCCACTGCCATCTCGATGGTCTTGATTATCAGTCTCTGCACCGAGACGTCTCTGATGTGCTGACGAAAGCCGAAGAGCGGGATGTCCGTTTCTTCCTGGCCGTTGCGACGACGTTACCGGGTTTCCGCTCGATGAAAACCTTGATCGGTGAAAGGGACAACGTCGCTTTTTCCTGCGGCGTGCATCCTCTCAGCATGGAAGAGCCTTATGATTACGCTGAATTGCGTGAGCTGGCTGCGTTGCCCGAGGTCGTTGCGCTGGGTGAAACCGGTCTGGATTACCACTATGAACAGGACCCGGACGCCATCGGGCGCCAGCAGGCCTCTTTCCGCGAGCATATTCGTGTCGGGCGTGAGTTGAATAAGCCGGTTATCGTCCATACGCGTTCAGCGCGTGCTGATACGCTGGCGATTCTGGCGGAAGAGCAAGCCAACGAATGTCGCGGCGTTTTACACTGCTTCACCGAAGATAAAGACACCGCGGAGAAACTGCTGGATATGGGATTCTATATCTCGTTTTCCGGTATCGTGACCTTCCGCACGGCGGAAGCGCTACGCGAGGTGGCGCGGTATGTGCCGCTGGACCGCATGCTGATCGAAACGGATTCACCCTGGTTGGCACCGGTGCCGTATCGCGGCAAAGAGAACCAGCCAGCCTATGTTCGCGATGTGGCGGAGTATTTGGCGGTGCTTAAAAATGTCAGCGTCGACACGCTCGCTGAAACCACCAGCACTAACTTTGCAGACCTTTTCCACATCGACCCTGCACGGTTGACCCCTGCCTAATGGTGGATAAGAATGGTCGGGTTTTTTCGAACCTCGTAATTAATTGGGCTGATAGGTAGTCTGTCTCCAGAAAGATGCCTGGAGTTTGTTTGGGTTTTTAGATATTGATCACAAAAAATGCAATTTCCGTAATATATACAGCGTGTTGTTGTGTTGAAACGTGACAGCTATCAAACATTCGGCCCGACATTTATTTTACTCTGCGTAAAAAATAAAAGGATGCTGAGACATCCTTAGCACTCTGAAGGATATCCTCCCACCTTCGCATGACGTATCAGAAGTAAAGCACTATCACTCAGGAGCACACTCAATTATGTTCAAGAATGCATTTGCAAACCTGCAGAAAGTAGGTAAATCGCTAATGCTGCCGGTATCCGTGCTGCCCATCGCAGGTATTCTGCTGGGCGTCGGTGCGGCCAATTTTAGCTGGTTGCCCGCCGTTGTTTCCCACGTAATGGCGGAAGCGGGTGGATCTGTCTTTGCCAATATGCCATTGATCTTCGCCATCGGCGTGGCGTTGGGGTTCACGAATAACGACGGGGTTTCCGCGTTGGCCGCCGTGGTTGCCTACGGCATCATGGTGAAAACGTTGTCCGTGGTTGCACCGCTTGTTCTGCATATGCCTGCAGACGAGATTGCAGCGAAGCATCTGGCAGATACCGGGGTTCTCGGCGGGATCATCGCCGGTTCCATCGCGGCCTACATGTTCAACCGCTTTTACCGCATCAAACTCCCTGAATATCTGGGCTTCTTTGCCGGTAAACGTTTTGTGCCGATCATCTCTGGTCTGTGCGCAATTCTGCTGGGTGTGGTGCTGTCCTTTATTTGGCCGCCGATTGGTACGGCGATTCAGGAATTCTCACAGTGGGCTGCTTACCAGAACCCGGTGGTGGCATTCGGTTTGTATGGCCTGATTGAACGTTCTTTGGTGCCGTTTGGTCTGCACCACATCTGGAACGTCCCTTTCCAGATGCAGATCGGTGAATACACTAACGCAGCGGGTCAGGTTTTCCACGGCGATATCCCTCGCTACATGGCGGGCGACCCGACAGCGGGTAAATTGTCCGGCGGCTTCCTGTTCAAAATGTACGGTCTGCCGGCGGCTGCTATTGCTATCTGGCACTCTGCAAGACCGGAAAACCGTGCCAAAGTCGCAGGTATCATGATTTCAGCTGCGCTGACGGCATTCCTGACCGGGATCACCGAGCCGATTGAATTCTCCTTCATGTTTGTCGCGCCGTTGCTGTATGTCATCCATGCCATCCTGGCTGGACTGGCGTTCCCGATCTGTATCCTGTTGGGGATGCGTGACGGCACCAGCTTCTCGCATGGCTTAATCGACTTTATCGTCCTGAGCGGTAACGGTAGCAAACTGTGGCTGTTCCCGATCATCGGTCTCGGCTACGCGCTGGTGTACTACACTCTCTTCCGCGTACTGATTGCCAAACTGAATCTGAAAACGCCGGGCCGTGAAGTGGCGTCAGAAGACAAATCTGTGGCTGGCGGCGGTGAAATGGCGGCAGCGCTGGTGACCGCATTTGGTGGTAAAGACAACATCACCAACCTGGATGCGTGTATTACGCGTCTGCGTGTCAGCGTGGCGGATGTCACCAAAGTGGATCAGGCGGGTCTGAAAAGTCTGGGCGCAGCGGGCGTCGTTGTCGCAGGCTCAGGCGTGCAGGCTATCTTCGGTACCAAGTCTGATAACCTGAAAACGGATATGGACGACTTTATTCGCAACAGCTGATAGCCAGACTGAAAACGTATCAAACTAAGGGGCGAAAGCCCCTTTTTTAATGGTCGCGATTCCCCCCTCTGATCAAACGTAGCCACAAGAACATTCCCTAGAGGTGAGATTCGGCAGTAGGATGATCCCATCACTGACGCTTGGGAAAATGACAATGCAGATATCAGCACAACGCTTAACACAGGTGGCACAGCAGTTATTGCAGCAGTTGGGGTGTGATGAAAGTGAAGCCGATTGCGTGGCCGCGCATTTGGTCGGCGCTAATTTGAAGGGACATGATAGCCACGGCGTCGGGATGCTGCCGGAGTACGTTCACTTCATCGGGCAAGGCGCTATGCACCCCAACACGCCCGCACGACTGATCAAAGACGCCGGTGCAGTATTGCAGTTCAGCGGCGATCGTGGATTCGGTCAGCGTACGGGCAAAGAGGCGATGCAAGCGGCTATCGAGCGCGTCAAAACGACGGGCGTTTGTCTGATGACGCTATCGTCGACTTGCCACCTCGGACGCATTGGCACCTATGGCGAGATGGCCGCCGACGAGGGGCTGATTTCCATTCACTTCGTCAACGTTAACGATCTTCCGCCCATCGTGGCGCCGTTCAGCGGCAGCGAAAGTCGTTTCGGCACCAACCCCATTTGCATTGCGTTCCCCGGCAGCAGCGAAAACCCATCGTTCATTCTTGATTTTGCGACCAGCATGGTGGCGTTAGGGAAAACACGCGTGGCTCATCTGGCGGGAAAAACCTTCGACGAAGAGGTCATGTTCGATAACGAAGGTCGTCTGACCAACGATCCCAGCGTGATGTGGGATGAAGCGCGACCCGGCGCGCTGCGGCCCATTGCCAGACACAAGGGCGGGGGATTGATTCTGGCCGCCGAACTTCTGGCCGGTATTTTGTCCGGAGGCGGTACCATTCAACCGGAGAATGAGCGCGCCGGCGCTATCGTGAACAACATGACAACCATCGTGATCGACCCCGCACAGCTGGTTGGGATGGCGTGGTTGCGGCGGGAATATGATGCCATGCTGGACTATGTGCGCTCTTCGCGGACTCCCGATCCTGACGCGCCGATCTTGATTGCGGGTGAGCCGGAGATTGACGCCTGCCGCCAACGCACGGTCGAAGGCATCACGATATCCGATCAGGAGTGGCGAAAGATTGTCGAAGCGGGGTGTTCGCTCGGCATGTCGGAAACCGCGTTTGCTCTGTAATTCGTCAATGCAGTGATAAAAAACGAAGAGGGTTGAAAACCATCAGATTTATCGCTCATACTTCACAACAGTGCGCCAGAAGGCGCGGGTATTCAAAGGACAGTTATCATGGCTGAGGAAACGATTTTCAGTAAAATTATCCGCCGGGAAATTCCAGCGGATGTGGTTTATCAGGACGATTTGGTCACCGCGTTTCGTGACATTGCGCCGCGCACCCCCACCCACATTCTTATCATACCGAATGTTCTGATTCCTACCGTCAACGACGCGACGGCCGAGCATGAAGCTGCGCTGGGACGTATGATTACGGTGGCGGGCAAAATCGCCCGGCAGGAAGGGATCGCCGAGGATGGCTACCGTCTGGTCATCAACTGTAACCGCCACGGCGGGCAGGAAGTCTACCATGTGCACATGCATTTGCTGGGCGGATGTGCGCTGGGTCCGTTGCTGGCCATTTAATTTGTGACGTTGTCACATAAAGATGTCGCTACGCCGTTGCGGCTCATTAGCGTGTCGTCATTTCTGCTTGGGTCTGTTGAGAGGAAAATCATGAAGAAATATCTGGGCGTATTGCTGCTTGCGCTGATCGCCGCGGGCTGTACCAGCCGTCAGCAACAACCAGAGCAGCCGCCTGCTCCCGTTCAACCGGCAGAGCCGACGGTGCCTTCGCAGCCGCTGCCTCCGCAGTCTGAGCCGGTACCTTCGCCGCCTAAACTCCAGTCTCCTCTGGATTGGCAGGCGAGCGTTTCCCCGCTGGTGGACCAGATGTTGAAAGCGGACGGGGTGACCAAAGGCAGCTTACTCCTGCTTGATAATGTGAAAAACAGCACCAACGGCTCCTTGCAGACCGGGAAAGCGACTTCGGCGCTGTATAACGCTCTGGGTTCCAATCCGGTGTTTACTTTAGTGTCCCGGCAGCAGCTGGGTGTGGCGCGGCAAACGCTGGGTCTGTCTGCGGAAGATAGTCTGGGATCGCGCAGCAAAGCTATCGGCCTGGCCCGCTACGTCGGGGCGCAGTATGTGCTTTACAGTGACGCGAGCGGTGACGCGAAATCTCCGGAACTCGAGCTGCAATTGATGCTGGTTCAGACGGGTGAAATTGTCTGGTCAGGCAGCGGTGCGATTCATGAGTAAGGTTCGATGAGTCAATCAGCGCTTCTTGCGTTGCTTGAACAACAAAAACCGGCGTCGACCGCCGGTTTTTGTTTGTCTGAAGTGCGAGGACTAAGCGCAGAAAGCTGGCGGGCGCACACGCCTGAAGGCGACTGGCTCGCACGTCAGCAAACGCGTGAGGGCGCTCAGTTGGGCGGAGACCGTCGGCGTGAATTCCGGGTGTTGCGTCAGCTGTCCGCAACCGGACTGGCGCCACAGCCTGTTGGTCTGTGTGGTCAGTGGCTGCTGGTGGAGTGGCTAGACGGGAGCGTCGCCACGGAATCCCAGTTTGCCGATCTTTTATGCAACGGCGGGCTGGCGGCACGTCTGGCGGCATTGCATCATCAACCTCGCTACGGTTTTCCGCTACCGTTGAAAGCGTTGTTAGCCCGCCATTGGCAAAATATGGCTCCCGCCCGGCGTACGCCAACGTTGCTGCGTCACCTTAAACGATGGCTAAGCCAGCCCTTGCCGCCTGAGTTCATCCTCGCTCCGTTGCATCTTGACGTACACCCGGGCAACCTCGTCCAACAGGCGCAAAACTGGCGTCTGATTGATTGGGAGTATGCGGCCGATGGCGATATCGCTTTAGAACTGGCGGCGCTGTTCCGGGCGAACACGATCTCGCCGGAACGGCAACAGCGCTTCCTGGCGGAGTATTGTCGCCAATGGTCCGGCTTGTCGCCGCAGTTACTCAGCGAGCGGGTACAGCAGTGGCTGCCCTGGGTCGATTTCCTGATGCTGATGTGGTACGAAGTGCGCTGGCAGCAGACGCGCCAGACGATATTTTTGCAGGCCGCAACGCCATTGCGGTTGCAACTAGGCTTACCCTGGTAAATGTACGCAGGGCAAATAAAACAGATGAAAGAGGTTGTTGTGGGTCCATTAATGCTAGATGTGGCCAGCTACGAGCTGGATGCCGAAGACCGCGAAGTGCTGGCTCATCCGCTGGTCGGCGGTGTAATTCTGTTTAGCCGTAATTTTCACGATGCGGATCAGCTCAGCGAGCTGGTGCGTCAAATTCGTCAGGCGGCGCAACAGCCGTTGGCGATCGCCGTCGATCAGGAAGGCGGCCGCGTTCAGCGTTTCCGCGAGGGTTTTACTCCGTTACCGGCAGCCCAGTCTTTCGCGGCATTAAATGATTTAGCGGAGGCGGAAGCGCTGGCGGAAGAGGGCGGTTGGCTGATGGCCGCGGAAATGATTGCGATGGATATCGATATCAGCTTTGCACCCGTGCTGGATGTCGGCCATCAGAGCGCCGCTATCGGCGAGCGCGCGTTTCATGATGACCCCAACACCGTATTGGCGGTGGCGGATCGATTCATCACCGGCATGCACTCGGCAGGAATGAAAGCGACGGGCAAACATTTTCCCGGTCATGGCGCGGTGAGCGCAGACTCTCACAAAGAAACTCCGCGAGATCCGCGTCCGCTAGCCCAGATCCGGGAGCGGGACATGTCGGTATTCCGTGAATTGATCAAGCGCGGACAGCTGGACGCCATTATGCCTGCGCATGTGATTTACACCGAAGGCGACCCGCTTCCCGCCAGCGGTTCTCCCTATTGGCTGAAACGCATTTTGCGTCAGGAGCTGAAATTTGACGGCATCATCTTTTCCGATGATTTGTCGATGGAAGGCGCTGCGGTCATGGGCAGCTATCCCGAGCGGGCCGAGGCCTCTTTGTCAGCCGGTTGCGACATGATTCTGGTGTGCAATCACCGGGAAGGGGCCGTCAGCGTGCTGGATCATCTCTCTCATCGTGAAGTGTCTGGCCTTGAACGGTTGAGGCACCGTGGTCATTTCACGCGTCGTGAACTGTTGGATTCCCCGCGTTGGAAACGCGTGAGTCAGCAGTTGACCACGCTCAATGAGCGTTGGCAGGCGCTTAAAGCGATGAAGTAGGCAGCGTTTACTAATCCCTTCGCACCGATCGAGGCGTTCTATTACGTTAGGACGTCTCGATGATTTCTTCTCTTTCTCACCCTGTTTGATACGCGCTAAAACACGCTCAGGTTGTCAGTGTTAAACGAATCGTTTCAGTTTTTTAACCCTCTGTATCTCAATAACTTTTTATCAAGCATTGTTTAAGAAATATCAAAAAGAATTGATATATATCAATTTTGGTATGACCATATGACCCGCCATGATATCCTGCCCGTAGATACCGACTAACTTTATAGAACCACATGTTATATAAGGATATTGTGACTTTCCTTTGTTAACCGTGGGCTTACCTATTTCTCAGGGGGTCATTTTGACATCTTTGCCAATCAAAAAAATTGTGATTGTCGGCGGTGGCGCTGGCGGACTAGAGCTCGCGACAAGCCTCGGGCATAAACTGGGCCGTAAAAACAAAGCCGAAATAACACTTGTCGATCGTAATTCGAGCCATTTGTGGAAACCGTTGCTACACGAAGTGGCAACCGGCTCGCTGGACGACGATATGGATTCGTTGAGCTATCTGGCGCACGCCAGCAATCATCATTACCAGTTCCAGATGGGGACGTTGACGGGCATCAACCGCGAGCAAAAAGAGATTGAGCTGGCCGAAATTCGTAACGATGCCGGCGAGCAGCTGGTTGCCGCACGCACGCTGCCGTACGATATTCTGGTCGTGGCGTTGGGTAGCACCTCCAATGACTTCGGTACGCCCGGCGTGAAAGAGCACTGCATCTTCCTCGACAACCCCAAACAGGCGCGTCGATTCCATAACGAAATGCTGGACCTGTTCCTCAAGTTCAACGCTGATCCGAGCCGCAAAGAGCGCGTCAATATCGCTATCGTCGGCGGCGGCGCGACGGGCGTTGAGCTGTCTGCCGAGTTGTATAACGCGGTCAAACAGTTGAACAGCTACGGCTTCAACGCGCTGGATAATCAGACGCTAAATGTGACGCTGGTCGAAGCGGGTGAACGTATTCTGCCTGCGCTTCCGCCGCGTATCTCTTCGGCTGTTCATCAGGAACTGACCAACATTGGTGTCCGGGTACTGACGAAAACGATGGTGACCAGCGCAGAGCCTCATGGTTTGAATACCAAAGACGGCGAGTTTATCGATGCCGATCTGATGGTGTGGGCTGCGGGTATCAAGGCGCCGGATGCGATGAAAGAGATTGCCGGTCTGGAAACCAACCGCATTAACCAGCTGGTAGTGGAGCCGACGCTGCAAACGACGCGTGATGCAAGTATCTTCGCGCTAGGCGACTGTGCTTCTTGCCCGCAGGAAGGCGGCGGTTTCGTGCCTCCTCGCGCACAGGCCGCGCATCAGATGGCTTCGCTCTGCTTTGATAACATCATGGCGCTGATCAACGAAAAGCCGCTGAAATCTTATGTCTACAAAGATCACGGTTCGCTGGTCTCGCTGTCCAACTACAGCACCGTCGGCAACCTGATGGGCAACCTGATGCGTGGCTCCGTCATGGTCGAAGGGCGGATCGCGCGTTTCGTTTACATCTCGCTGTATCGTATGCATCAGATTGCGCTGCACGGCTATGTCAGAACCGGCCTGATGATGCTGGTGGGCCGCATCAACCGGGTTATCCGACCCAAGCTGAAACTGCACTGATTGTCTGAACCAGGCCGTCTGTCCCCGTGACAGGCGGCATTAATTAGTTGTTTTGTAAATAGTTATGCTTACCCTTCTTTGCTGAAATTGCTAAGAAAAATCCCAAATCGCAATGTTTGCGGATGCCGATCGGCGTTTGGTTCATTAATCCTATTGTCCCTCAAAATCACTTTGTGCAGACTTCCCCCTGTTTACGAACGGCGTTGCGCGCACGTCGCATCACCCGAAAGTTGGCGCTTTCGGCATAATCATCACCGCTCTGCACAGGTCTGTTACGACAGGATGGCGTTGGGCGAGATGGAGAATGCGTGAATATTTATTCAGGAGGTTTCCTGTGAACAAGTCAATGTTAGCAGGCGTGGGGATCGGCGTAGCCGCCGCACTGGGTGTGGCCGCAGTCGCCAGTATGGATGTCTTCTCGCCTAAGCCGCAGTATGCCCAGGTGTTAGCGGCAACACCGATTAAAGAAACCGTTAAAACACCGCGGCAGGAGTGCCGCAATGTCACGGTGGCCCACAGACAGCCTGTGCAAGATGAAAACCGTATCACCGGGTCGGTGCTCGGTGCGGTTGCCGGTGGCGTTCTAGGCCATCAGTTCGGCGGCGGGCGCGGTCGAGACGTTGCGACGGTCGCGGGGGCTTTAGCGGGCGGATATGCGGGTAATCAGGTACAGGGCAAGATGCAGGAGCGGGATACCTATTCTTCTACTCAGCAGCGCTGTCAGACGGTGTATGACAAGTCGCAAAAAGTGCTGGGCTACGATGTGACCTATAAGATCGGGGAGCAGGAAGGAAAAGTGCGTATGGAACGCGATCCCGGTACCAAAATCCCGCTAGACCGAAATGGTCAGCTGGTGTTGAGCGAACAGATTTAAGACGTTCCTCAAACCTTCGCTCTATCGTACAGGTTCCGTCCGTGGTCTTTCGGGCGGAACCTGTCGCGTTCAACCGGTTCGATTTCCCTCGCGAGACGCTTGTGTCGGCGAGGGGCACTCACTACAGAATGCGGTCGTTTGGCGCCTTGAACAGGGCTTTCATATCCTCGGACATCTCAAAGTTCATGTTGATGTTTTTCGGGGGAATAGGCTGCGTGAACCAGCGCTGATACCACTTCTCTGCTTCACCCTGGGTCTGTGCCTGAGCGATCGTCGTATCCATCAGTTTTTTGAATGCAGGATCGTCTTTGCGCAGCATACAACCGTAGGCTTCATGAGACTGTGCGGTGCCGACGATAGCCCACTGATTCGGTTTCTTCGCCTTGGCGCGTTCTCCGGCTAGCAGAGGATCGTCCATATAGAAAGCCACCGCGCGTCCGCTTTCCAGCGTTCTGAACGCATCGCTGTGGTCTTTGGCTGAAATGATGCGCATCTTCATGCTGTTCTTGTCATTCAGCTGGTTGAGCAGGATCTCGTTGGTCGTCCCCGCCGTTGTCACGACCGGTTTACCGGCAAGATCGCTAAAGTCACTAATGCCGCTATCTTTTCTGACCAACAGTTTTCCGCCCACGATAAAGATGGAGTTGGAGAACGCGGCCTGCTGCTGACGTTCCGCGTTGTTGGTGGTCGAACCGCACTCGAAATCTATCGTACCGTTTTGCAGTAAGGGAATACGGGTCGATGAGGTAATCGGCACCATTTTCACCGTCAGGTTAGGCAGGCCCAGCTGTTTTTTCACCGCATCGACAATCGCATTCGAATACTCCTGCGAATAGCCGACGACTTTCTGATCGTTGTCCAGATAGGAAAAGGGGACGGAGGACTCGCGATGCCCGACCACAATCAGCCCGCGTTCTTTGATTTTTTGCAGTGTATCGTTGGTCGAAGCGTTAGTGTCTGCGGCATAGGCTGCATGGCAAGCGATCCCGACCAGAATAGCCGAGATCAATGTCGTTCTTTTCATGATGTACTCCGTTGTTTATGTATTGACCGCTTAAGCGTAGAACGTTTCTCGAAATCTACGCTGCTACGGGCCCGCTCGGCCGGTGCGTGGAACATTGCCATCCGGCGGGCTGCATCATTAGGCAAAATTGATGCCATGATGCAATGACTTCAGCCCTGACAGGCGGATAACCCTCACGAGATAAGGCCTCTGAGGGAGAAAAGAATTTAACGTCACGAACATCGTTTGTCGGACACTATGGCTGTGCATCTTTTCAGTGCATTCGCCGGACGGTGTGTAGGCTGAAAGCGATGCCAAAGGGCGTCCTACGAGGGACCGCTCCCGGGGATGTTCTCAACCGCGTTTGAGAGAGGCATCAGGCTCGCGGGTTGAGTCGGGACCTTAAATAAAAAGACCCCGGATTAAACCGGGGTCTTGGGATGTTTGCCCTATAGCAGACGCGCCGCCTGCTAAACACGGTGATGTGCCTCAGGCGGGGCAGGTATGCTGCGCCATCGAAGTTAACAGCTCGCGGATGAACGTTAATCGCTCCGGGCGATCGCTCAGATCGGTAATGAATTTGAGGCGGGTCGGACCATCCAACCGGTAGACGCCGGGTTCTCGCTGTAGCAGGCCAATTAAATGGCTCGGCTCGACGCGGTTATTCTGGCTGAACTCAATAAAACCACCTTTGTCGTGTCCTTCGATCCGCTTGATGCCCAGCGACTGCGCCTGCTGACGTAATGCGGCAATCTGCAGCAGGTTACGCGCGGCGTCCGGCAGCGGGCCGAATCGGTCGATCAGCTCGGCTCGGAGATCGGTTAACTCACCGTCGCCGTGGGCGCTGGCGATCCGCTTATAGAACGACAGGCGGGTATTCACGTCGGGGATAAAATCTTCCGGCAGCAGGGAAGGCAGGCGCAGTTCGACATCGGTCTGATTGCTGATCAGATCCTCCAGCGAAGGTTCCCGACCTTCCTTGAGGGAGTCGACCGCGCTCTCCAGCAGCTCCATATACAGCGAAAAGCCGACGCTTTCCATCTGCCCGCTTTGCCCTTCGCCCAACAGTTCGCCCGCGCCGCGGATCTCCAAATCGTGGGTCGCGAGCGCGAAACCCGCGCCCAGATCTTCCAGCGAAGCGATGGCTTCCAGACGTTTGTGCGCGTCCGTGCTCATGGCTTTTGGGTTCGGGGTCAACAGATAGGCGTAGGCCTGATGGTGAGAGCGTCCGACGCGGCCGCGCAGCTGGTGAAGCTGAGCCAGCCCGAAATGATCGGCGCGTTCGATAATGATGGTATTGGCGCTGGGAATATCGATACCGGTTTCGATAATCGTCGTACACACCAGCACATTGAAACGCTGGTGATGGAAGTCGTTCATCACTCGTTCGAGATCGCGCTCGCGCATCTGGCCGTGGCCGATGGTGATTCGCGCCTCTGGCACCAGTTCGTTCAGTCGCTGCGCCGCTTTTTCGATGTTTTCGACGTCGTTGTACAGGTAGTACACCTGACCACCACGCAATATTTCACGCAGAATCGCCTCGCGCACCACCAGACTGTCATACTCGCGCACGAATGTTTTGACGGCCAGCCGACGTGCCGGCGGGGTCGCGATGATCGACAAATCGCGCATACCGCTCATCGCCATATTCAGCGTGCGCGGAATAGGCGTAGCGGTCAGCGTCAGGATATCGACATTGGCGCGCATGGCTTTGATGCGCTCTTTGTGGCGTACGCCAAAGCGGTGCTCTTCATCCACAATCAGCAGGCCGAGATCGTGCCAATGAACGTCGCTCTGCAACAGCTTATGGGTGCCGATGAGAATGTCGACTTTACCCTCGCGCGTTTGTTCCAGCACCTGTGACTGCTCGCTCTGACTGCGGAAACGAGAGATCATCTCGATGCGCACGGGCCAGTTGGCGAAACGGTCGCGGAAATTATCGAAGTGCTGCTGAGCCAACAGGGTGGTGGGGACCAGGACGGCAACCTGTTTGTGGTTCTCAACCGCGAGATAGGCGGCGCGCATGGCGACCTCGGTTTTGCCGAAGCCGACGTCGCCGCACACCAGACGATCCATCGCCAGCGGCTGGCACATGTCGCTCAGCACGGCGTTGATCGCCTGAGCCTGATCCGGTGTGGTTTCGAACGGGAAGCCTTCGCAGAACAGCTGGTATTGGGCTTTATCGTGTTTGAAGGCGAATCCGCGCTTGGCCTCGCGCTGGGCATACACATCCAGCAGCTCGGCGGCGACATCGCGCACTTTCTCGGCGGCTTTTTGACGGGCGCGGACCCAGGCGTCGCCGCCCAGCTTGTGCAGCGGTGCGTTTTCGTCGCTGCCGCCCGCATACCGGCTAATCAGGTGCAGCGAGGAGACCGGGACGTAGAGTTTATCGTTGCCTGCGTAATGCAGGATCAGGTACTCCGCCGTGATTCCGCCCGCTTCAAGGGTAGTGAGTCCGGCATAGCGCCCCACGCCGTGCTCAAGGTGTACGACCGGTTGTCCGGTGCGCAGTTCTGCCAGATTACGGATCAGTGTTTCGGTATTAATGGCGCGGCGGTTGTCCTGACGCGGTCGGCTGACGCGTTCACCCAGCAGATCGCTCTCGCATATTAGCGCCCAGTGTCGCAGGGTATCCACGAATCCATGTTCGCTTGCCCCAACCTGAAGATAGCAGCCGGAATCCTGCGCCTGCTCCAGACGGGCAATGGGTTTCGGCGCCAGTTTGATGCGTGACAACAATTCCTGCAGCGTTTCCCGTCGGCCTTCGCTCTCGACCGAGAAGACAATGCGACCGCTGAACTGCTCCACGAAACGGCGCAGCGAATCTAGCGGGGATTTCTGCTGATGTTCGACGGCCAGCACCGGCAGCGTCTGGTAGCCCAGATTGACGTTGGCGGCCTTCGACGGCAATGACTCCGTGCGCAGCTGTACGCGCGGCCATTGCTTGATTTCGCTCAGCAGCGTGTCGACCGGTAGCCACAGGACAGGCGGGGCCAGCAGCGGACGCATCGGATCGACGCTACGGCTGTCATAGCGCTGTTGAATGTCTTGCCAGAAACGTTCGGCGCTGTGCTGCAGATCGCCGCTGTTGACCAGCAATGTCCCTTCTGGGAAGTAGCTGAATAGCGAGGGCAGGGGCTGGCTGAAAAACAGCGGTTGCCAATATTCAATACCGGCGGGCCAGGTGTTTTTGCTGACCTGTTGGTAGACGTGCTCCGGGTCGCGGCGGACCTCGAACTGTTCACGCCACTGGCTACGGAACAGCTCGATGGCGTCTTTGTCCGTCGGGAACTCGTGAGCGGGCAGCAGGCTGATGTGGTCGACCTCGTTCAGCGTGCGCTGGGTATCGACATCAAACAGCCGCAGGCTATCGATGTCATTATCGAAGAAGTCGATGCGGAACGGTTCTTCGCTGCCCATCGGAAACAGGTCGAGCAGCGCGCCGCGTGTTGCGAATTCCCCGTGCTCCATCACCTGATCCACGCTGCGATAGCCGGCTTGTTCCAGCTGCTCGCGCAGTTTGTCGCGAGACAGATGTTGGCCTTTCTTCAGCATCAGCGCATGCCCATGTAGGAACGTATGCGGGCAGACTTTCTGCATCAGCGTGTTGACCGGCAGGATGAGCACGCCACGCTCCATCAGCGGTAGCTGATATAAGGTCGCGAGTCGGGCAGAGATAATTTCCTGATGGGGCGAGAAACTGTCGTAAGGCAAGGTTTCCCAGTCCGGCAAGGTGGTCACCGGCTGATCCGTAAACTGTTGGATTTCGTCACGAAGCCGCAGCGCATTTTGCATATCCGGGGCGATCATCACCACCAGTCCTGCATGACGTTCAATGATTTCTGCGCATTCGACGGCGCACGCCGCGCCGGTCAATTCGCCCAGCAGGCGCTGCTCTCCCGCTTTGCGTGGCAAGGTATAACGGTATTGTTCAGGCATAGTCTGATTATCAGGTCTTAATCTCGGCCCCTCTAAGAAAAAGCCGGAGAGAGAGATAGTTAGGGTTCCATAAAGCGGTACTACCCTTTATTATCCTTGATCACTTTGCTTTAGCAACCTCATCCAGACGGATTTCATGTATCAACCTGTCGCGTTATTTATCGGCCTTCGCTACATGCGCGGGCGTGCCTCGGACCGCTTTGGGCGGTTTGTCTCCTGGCTGTCGGCTATCGGCATCACCCTCGGTGTGATGGCGTTGGTCACCGTCCTTTCCGTGATGAACGGATTCGAACGAGAACTGGAAAAAAGCATTCTGGGATTGATGCCTCAGGCATTGATTACTACGCCCCAGGGTTCCTTGAACCCTGGTCAGCTCCCCGTTTCCGATTTGCAAAACCTCAAAGGCGTCACGCGTATCGCTCCCCTGACGACGGGCGACGTGGTGTTGCAAAGCGCACGCGGCGTCGCGGTTGGCGTCATGCTGGGCGTTAATCCGGACGAAGACGAGCCGTTGTCGCGCTATCTGGTCAACACCCGTCAGCAGCAACTGCAGCCGGGGGCCTATCAGGTCATCTTGGGTGAGCAGTTGGCGAGTCAACTGGGCGTGAAACGTGGCGAACAGCTGCGCCTGATGGTGACCAGCGCCAGCCAGCTTACCCCAATGGGCCGCATTCCAAGCCAACGCCTGTTCACGGTGGCGGGCACGTTCGCCGCGCAAAGCGAGGTGGACGGCTATCAGCTGTTGGTCAATCAGCAGGACGCCTCTCGACTGCTGCGCTACCCGCTCGGCAATATCACCGGCTGGCGTCTCTGGTTGCAGGAACCGCTGACGGTAGATTCGCTCAGTCAGCAATCGTTGCCCGCCGGAACCGTATGGAAAGACTGGCGCGAGCGTAAGGGCGAGCTGTTTCAGGCGGTACGAATGGAAAAAAATATGATGGGGCTGTTGCTGAGTCTCATCGTGGCCGTGGCGGCCTTTAACATCATCACGTCGCTGGGACTGTTGGTGATGGAGAAACAGGGAGAGGTGGCGATTTTGCAGACGCAGGGATTGACGCAGCGTCAAATCATGGCGCTGTTTATGGTTCAGGGCGGCGGAGCCGGCGTGTTCGGTTCGCTGGTGGGGGCGTTGTTTGGCGTGCTGCTGGCCAGCCAGCTGAATACGCTGCTGCCGTTGCTGGGGCTGCTCATCGACGGCGGGTCTCTGCCGGTCGTCATCGAGCCGTTGCAGGTAACGGTTATCGCGCTCGTGGCGATGCTGCTGGCGCTGCTCTCCACGCTTTATCCTTCCTGGCGCGCCGCCGCCGTCCATCCTGCTGAGGCTTTACGTTATGAATAAGAATTTATTGTTACAGTGCCGCCATTTGTGCAAGCGCTATCAGGACGGGAAGGTATCGACCGATGTGTTGAAGGACGTCTCGTTTGAGATGGCGCCGGGCGAAATGATGGCGATTGTCGGGAGCTCGGGGTCCGGCAAAAGTACGCTGCTGCATTTGCTGGGCGGTCTGGATTCGCCGACCTCTGGCGAAGTGATTTTCAAAGACAAACCGCTGAACACCCTGTCACCCGCGGCCAAAGCGGCGCTGCGCAACCACGAACTGGGTTTCATCTACCAGTTTCATCATCTGCTTCCGGATTTCACCGCGTTGGAAAACGTGGCGATGCCGCTGTTGATCGGCAAAACGTCGCCGAAAACCGCCAAAGAGCAGGCGCGTGAAATGCTGGCGGCGGTCGGACTGGAAAAACGCAGTCACCATCGTTCCGCAGAGCTTTCTGGGGGGGAGCGTCAGCGCGTCGCGATAGCCCGTGCGCTGGTGAATAACCCGTCCTTAGTGCTGGCCGATGAGCCGACCGGCAACCTCGATCAGCGTACTGCCGATACCATCTTTGAACTCTTGGGCGAACTCAACGTGCGTCAGGGAACCGCGTTTCTGGTGGTCACGCATGATTTACAGTTAGCGCATCGCCTCAGCCGACAGTTGGAAATGCGCGACGGCCAACTTCAGCAAGAACTGACGCTGGTGGGGGCACCGCAATGAGTTTTCCTCCACTTTCACTACGGGTGGGATTGCGGTTCAGTCGGGGACGGCGTCGCAGTGGCATGGTGTCGTTGATCTCTGCGATTTCCACGTTCGGGATTGCGCTGGGTGTCGCGGTATTAATCGTCGGGTTAAGTGCGATGAACGGCTTCGAGCGTGAGCTTAAAAATCGTATTTTGGCCGTGGTGCCGCATGGAGAGATCGAAGCCGTCAATCCGCCCTTCAATGGCTGGCAGGCGCTGATTCCGAAGGTCGAAGCGGTGCCGGGCATTGCTGCCGTTGCGCCTTACATCAATTTCACCGGATTACTGGAACACGGCGCCAACCTGCGGGCCATTCAGTTCAAAGGGGTCGATCCACAGCAGGAGCTTCGCTTAAGCGCACTGCCGCACTTTGTTCTGAACGATGCCTGGAGCCGTTTTCAGGCCGGTGAGCAGCAGGTCGTGCTGGGTAAAGGCGTGGCGGATGCGCTGGGCGTGAAGGAAGGCGAGTGGGTGACGGTGATGATCCCCAACAGCGATCCGCAGATGAAGTTGCTACAGCCTAAGCGCATCCGTTTGCACGTCACCGGTATTCTTCAATTGAGCGGGCAGCTCGATCACAGCCTAGCGTTAGTGCCGTTGAAAGATGCGCAGGGTTATCTGGATATGGGCGAAGCGGTAACCGGTCTGGCGCTGAAGATGGATGACGTGTTTGCCGCCAATCAACTGGTGCGCGACGCAGGCAAGGTAACGGAAGAGTACGTTTACATCCGCAGCTGGATTGGCACTTACGGCTATATGTATCGCGATATTCAGATGATCCGCACCATTATGTACCTGGCGATGGTGTTGGTGATTGGCGTCGCCAGCTTCAATATCGTCTCCACGCTGGTGATGGCGGTGAAAGACAAGAGCAGCGATATCGCCGTATTACGAACGCTGGGCGCTGGCGATGGACTGATTCGCGCCATTTTCGTCTGGTATGGTCTGCTGGCGGGCCTGCTCGGCAGCGTGCTGGGAGCCATCGTTGGGATTATCGCCACGCTGCAGCTCACGCCGCTGATCCGCGGTATCGAAACGATAACCGGCCATCGTTTTCTGTCCGGCGATATCTATTTTATTGATTTCCTGCCGTCAGAACTGCATGCCGCTGACGTCATACTGGTGTTGGTTACGGCGTTAGCGCTCAGTCTGATCGCCAGCTGGTATCCCGCTCGTCGGGCCAGCCGCATCGATCCTGCCAGAGTGCTGAGCGGGCAATAGGTTGGCATACCACAGGTTTTCGACTCAGTAGCGGTGGCGTTAAATTCTGAGTCAGCGGTGATGACGGGAGTGGGTATGTATTACGGGTTCGATATCGGCGGCACCAAAATAGAAATCGGTGTGTTTGACGCCGACTGGCAGCCGGTATGGCAAAAGCGCGTGGCGACGCCGCGCGAGGACTATGGTCAGCTGCTAACGACGTTGAAGCAACTGACTGACGAAGCCGATATGGTGGCCGGAACCCCCGGCTCCATCGGCATCGGCGTACCCGGTTTGTACGAACAAGACGCCGGGACACTGTTCACCGCTAATCTGCCCTCTGCGATGGGGCGTCCGCTGCATCAGGATCTTACCCGCTTGTTGCAACGAGAAATCCGCATCAGCAACGACGCCAACTGTTTTGCCCTTTCTGAAGCACATCACCCTGATTTCCGCCATTCTCCGGTCATCTTCGGTCTTATTTTGGGGACCGGGGTAGGGGGCGGTTTGATCGTCAACGGCCACCCCGTTAATGGCGCCAATGGCATGACTGGAGAATTCGGTCACACCCGGTTACCCGTGGATGCGCTGGATATTCTTGGCGCTGAACTGTGCCGGGCGCCCTGCGGATGCGGTCGGAAAGGGTGTATAGAGAACTATATTTCAGGTCGGGGCTTCGAGCGGCTATATCAGCATCACTATTCGCAGCCTTTGCCCGCCACCGCGATTATCCAGCGCTATCACGACGGTGATAAGCAGGCCCGGGCCCACGTCGAGCGTTATATGAGGCTTTTGGCCGCTTGTCTGGGAAGTCTGCTGACGTTGCTTGATCCGTCTCTGCTGGTGCTGGGCGGCGGCCTTTCTAATTTCGACGCTATTTATTCATTATTGCCGCGTTATCTACCTGACTTCCTGTTACCCACAGCACGTTTGCCTTCGATCGAAAAGGCGCGCTATGGGGATGCGGGCGGTGTGCGGGGAGCGGCTTTGCTACACTTACTGGAGCCTTAAGGAGCAAACATGCATTCGCATCGGCGTTTAGGCCGTTTTCGTCAGGGGAAGCGTATGCGTCATCAGCGTTTGCGTGCGCGTATTTTCCACATTGATTATCTGGCGGTGAAACACGTGAAGAAACCTCGGGTGGTGGTACTCACCGGCGCGGGTATTTCTGCGGAATCCGGCATTCAAACTTTTCGCGCTGCTGATGGGCTGTGGGAAGAGCATCGTGTCGAAGATGTGGCGACGCCGGAAGGATTCTTGCGGGATCCCGCGTTGGTTCAGCGTTTTTACAACGATCGACGCCGTCAGCTGACACTGCCGGAGATTACCCCGAATGACGCCCACCGCGCGCTGGCGCAGTGGGAAGAGATCTTGGGCGACGACTTTTTACTGGTCACGCAGAACATCGATGATTTGCATGAACGGGCCGGGAGCCAGCGCGTGGTGCATATGCACGGCGAGCTGCATAAGGTGCGTTGCGATCGGAGCGGGCAAGTGTTCGAACGTGACGGGGACGTCGGCGAAGACGAGCGATGCACATGCTGTGAAATTCCGGCACGGTTGCGTCCGCACATTGTCTGGTTTGGCGAAATGCCGTTGGACATGGATCGCATTTATCAGGCGTTGACCGAAGCGGATTTCTTCATTGCCATCGGCACATCGGGTAACGTCTATCCCGCAGCCGGATTTGTTTATGAGGCGCATCAGCACGGGGCGCATACGGTTGAGCTTAATCTCGAACCGAGCCAGGTCGAAAGCCATTTCGATGAGAAAATTTATGGTCCTGCCAGCCAGGTGGTGCCGGATTTTGTCCGCCGCTGGCTGCTAGCGCACATCAGCATCTCGTTTTAAGCCATTTGTCTCACCGGTCACGTGAAGACGAACGTCTGGCGTGAACTTCCGCTTAATCGAGATCGCGTTTAATTAACCCGTAGGGGTAACACCAAGGTCCATGCCGTGCATGGGCCTTTTTTTATTGTTTCATCGGGTTACGGTTTTTACGTTAATGCTACAACGGGTGACGTAGCGGGGCGGGCAACGGCCGTTAGCTTTCGCCTTACAGAGAATATTTGAGTGGCTGCGCTTAATTTTCTTGTGATAAAGATAGCAGTGATACTGTTCTGTTTGGTTATTGTTGCATCCTGGGTGTGTCATCATAGGGCAAATACGATGATTGATAGGGTATTTCGGCCATTGCCGACGATAATAAACATTACAATGTTCTGATAAAGGCCATCGATAGCGAGTGTGGCAGGTCAATTATCTTCCCGAACGTGAGTGAGCGTATGTACGTGTTGCGTTGGAAATTTATAGTACTGGCAGCGGTCCTCATGGTCCTTTCTGGTTGCAGCCATCATGCGCCGCCGCTGAACGGGCGCTTGAACGACTCCCGGGAAGTCAAGGCTCAGTTACATCAGCAACTGACCGAATGGCGTGGAACGCCCTACCGCTATGGGGGCCTTAACCGCCGTGGCGTGGATTGTTCGGGCTTCGTCTATCTGACATTCCGTGACAAATTTGGCGTGCAGTTGCCGCGCTCAACGGAAGATCAGGTAGAAGTGGGGACGCGAATTGATAAAGAGGACCTATTGCCGGGCGATCTGGTGTTCTTCAAAACCGGAAGCGGAAATAGCGGTATGCATGTGGGCATCTACGATGCTAATCAGCAATTCATCCATGCTTCCACGAGCAAAGGCGTGACGCGTTCATCGCTTAACAATGTTTATTGGAAACGTGCCTACTGGCAGGCTCGCAGAATCTGATGGAACTTGGTGCTGCCTTGAGCCGCAGCAACGATTTTTTTAGTGTGACAAGACAGCATCGTGCGTCCAATGGATGGGATCCCGAATAGAATGAAAGGCGTATTGTGAAGGTTGGTTGATTATTTGTTGTGTATCGTGGTTGTAATATAATCAGCGTTCGGAAATTGAAAATGTTTGTTAATAAACTGCAACGCTTATTGGGGGTTTGTCTGAAAAGTGAAAAACGAATTGTGTTCTCTTGTGCTTGCATTATAGAGTGATCACAAGACGTTCTTTATTCAGCTTTCACCCTACGCAGTTTTTATTATGATCAACGCATTCGCATAGTCTTAACTGTCTTAATTTATTAGACTTATGATTAATATATTACAAACGATCAATCGATTAATAATGACTGATTGAGTTGTGGTGAATAGAAACGTGTGATGTCTGGCGTCTCTATTTGGGTGAGTGTTCACATTATTTGATTCTGGCTAAAAACACTATGCGTATCCAGCTTGATGTGGAGTATATCAGCAACTATCTATTTTCACCGGTCTATAGCCTGGACGCCCGGCTGCTCGCCGTGGAGATGACTGGCCGCTTCCACAGCGCCGCCGGCAATCTGGCTATGCCCCAGAGTATCCTGTTGAGCCTGCTCGATAGATCGCAGAAGGTCGCTTTATTTAAAGAACAACTGCTTATTATTAAAAGCAAAGCATCTTGGTTTCGAGATAATCAGGTGATGGTTTTGCTTAAGATTGATCGTGCGTTGTCTGAATTAGTCATTCGTGATGAAAAAATTAAAATGACGCTTAACGAACTCTCTTTTATCCAACTCGAAATTAATGAGATTTATCCGAACCTCGACGAAGGTAAGGATAATCCTAATATTCTGGCGCTGAGTGAATCATTTAATTTGTGGCTGGATAATTTCGGCTCGGGAAAAACCAATTTGAAACCATTTTACGATGGCTTATTTCGCCATGTGAAATTGGACCCTCGTTTCGTCCAGCGCTTATTAACCCGTCCGACGGAAGTCTCCATGATCACTCCCATGCTGAGTGTCATCAAAAAACATAACGCCGGTATGATGGTGATTGCTCAGGGAATTGATAGCCCAGCCCTGCTTGAGAAGTCGTACGATCTCGACATCAGTGGTGTTCAAGGGCAGCTTTGGCCTGCGGTGCCGTTAGAACAACTGGATCAGAAACTGCCCGCTGCGGTGTGTTATGGATAAACCTGCCGCTTAATTCATTTCTTTTGGTCATTAATATCCTTATCTTTACTCAGTGTTAATTCCTTGAACACCGCTCTACACTGCGGTAAAGAGAGGATCCAACCATGTCGCACCCCCCTAAATTTAACAATCGTTATTATCAGCAACTGCCCGGCTTCTATACCCCAACCGAACCTTCCCCGTTGCAAGGCGGCAGGCTGCTTTACCACAGTCAAGCGCTGGCCAACGAGCTGGGATTGTCCGCTCAGTGGTTTACGCCTGAAAACAGCCCTATTTGGTGCGGCGAAAAACTCCTGCCAGGGATGCAGCCGATCGCACAGGTCTATAGCGGACACCAGTTTGGTGTGTGGGCCGGTCAATTAGGGGATGGTCGCGGGATTTTACTCGGAGAGCAGCAGTTAGCCGACGGACGCCACGTTGACTGGCATCTCAAGGGGGCGGGAAAAACGCCTTATTCACGTCAGGGTGATGGGCGTGCCGTATTGCGTTCGGTGATCCGCGAGTTTTTGGCCTCTGAGGCTTTGCATGCTTTGGGGATCCCGACGACCCGTGCGCTGACAATCGCCACCAGTGAACAAGGGGTGCAACGTGAAACGGTCGAGCGGGGCGCAATGCTTGTGCGTATTGCGGAAAGTCATGTGCGGTTCGGCCATTTCGAACACTTTTATTATCGTCGCGAGCCTGAGAAAGTCCGTCAGTTGGCCGATTTTGTCATTGAGCACCATTGGCCGCAGTGGCATCAGGCGTCGGATAAATATCGCCTGTGGTTCACCGACGTGGTGGAGCGCACCGCGCGTCTCATTGCGCACTGGCAGTCGGTTGGCTTTGCGCATGGCGTAATGAATACGGATAACATGTCCATTCTGGGGATGACAATTGATTATGGCCCGTTCGGTTTTCTGGACGATTACGATCCCCATTTCATCTGCAATCACTCTGACTACCAAGGGCGTTACTCTTTTGATAATCAGCCGGCGGCAGCGCAGTGGAATTTACATCGGCTGGCTCAGTCGCTTTCCGGGCTAATGCCGCCGGAGGTGTTGCAGTCAGCGCTGGATCGCTACGCACCAGTATTAATGCAACGGTACGGCGAGTTGATGCGCGCTAAACTGGGCTTCTCATTTGCAGACCCAACGGATAACGACATCCTGACGGGATTATTCCGTCTTATGCAGCAGGAAAAAGCCGACTATAACCGAACTTTCCAGCTGCTATGCCAGACGGAGGTACACAACGAACGTTCACCGCTACGTGATGAATTTATCGATCGCGACGCATTTGATCGCTGGTTTGCCGCTTATCGACGCCGGTTGCAACTAGAACCTACTGACGAGGATGTTCGGCAGAAGCACATGCAGAACGTCAATCCAACGTACGTATTGCGTAACTATCTGGCGCAGCAGGCCATTGAAGGGGCTGAGCAGGATGATATCAGTGCATTGTCACGTGTACACCGTGCGATTAGTCAGCCTTTCGAGACACAGCCGGATTTGGCTGAACTCTCAGCGCCTCCGCCTGAATGGGGAAAACATTTGGAAATTTCCTGTTCCAGCTAAATAGACCCGGGATTTGTCATGATGAATCTGCATATTCGGCGAGTGGCGCTCCTAGGGAAGATAGGGCGTGCGCGACGGATTTGAATCCCAAAAGGTCATTTTATGAACAGATTCCCTCTAGAATGACAAGTTTCTGCAAAATAAGTTCACTCCGGCTGGAGCAAAAATTATTTTCTGTTTATATACTAGCGTTTAAAGCAATCTGAATTCATACCCGCTCAGCTTATCAGACTGGTTTCTTTTCAACGAAGCACAGTGGTTTTCCGCAATATACAAAAATCTCTTTCTATCCTGCGGCAAGGGCGAGTACTGAATCAGGTAAGGTATAAAACAGGGGATCATTGGATGTTGTTAGCAAAAAGAAAAACGCAAGGGCTGCGACTGGGCATGACGGGAGGCGCGCTCTGGCTTGGCGGCATGCTTGCGTTTTCATCTCAGGCGGCCACGCAAACCATGCTGTCAGGGACGTCGACGCCAATATCCACCGCTGCACCTGCGGCCACCGGTCTACGGGGGCAGTTGCCTGCAGGCATGACGCTGCATTATGACTCTGCGTTGCGCGGGCTGTATGCGCAAATGGCTGAGCAGCCCATGTGGTCAGATAGTCGGGCAGTCAACGCGTTCCAGCAACAATTAGCCGAGCTTGCGTTAGCAGGCATTCAGCCACAGTTCACCACGTGGGTTTCCTGGTTGACCGATCCTAAACTGACTGGGTTGGCGCGGGATCGAGTTCTTTCCGATGCGATGCTGGGCTATCTGCAGTTTGTCTCTGGTGTGGAAAAAAACGGAAGCAACTGGTTATACGCCAATGTGCCTTATACGTTATCTTTGCCTCCGTCAGGGCTGATTACAGAATGGCAAAATGCGGTTAAAGAAGGTCGCAGCGCTGAGTTTGTCGCCACCTTGGCGCCAAAGCATTCCCAATATACGAAGATGCATGAAGCGTTAAAGGCGAGCCTGCTGGATAATCGCCCATGGCCAAAACTGCAGCTTACTGGAACCTTGCGTCCGGGCGAACAAAGCAGCGAATTGGCCGTACTGCAGGAGATCTTGCAACGTACTGGCATGCTGGCGTCGAGTACGACCACGCTGCCACTCTTCAATGAATCTCCTTCGACCGACGGCAGCGTTAACGCCACGCCATCAGGAGCGGAGAATGCCTACTCGGGCGAATTGGTGGATGCGGTTAAGCGCTTCCAGCATTGGCACGGTTTGCAGGATGATGGCGCGATTGGCAAACGTACCAAAGACTGGCTGAATGTGTCCTCGCAGACGCGAGCAACGTTGCTGGCGCTGAACATTCAGCGGCTGCGTTTAATTCCCGACAATGTATCAACCGGTATCCTAGTCAATATTCCTAACTTTTCGCTGACCTACTATCAAAATGGCGCGGAAATTTTATCCTCTCGAGTGATTGT
>NZ_CAMKXG010000014.1 GCF_946477055.1 Lonsdalea britannica
GGCCGTACAGTAGGCGCCGGCGTGGTTGCTAAAGTTATCGCTTAATTGCTGATAATTTAAAGCGTATAAAAAGGCACTTCGGTGCCTTTTTTTATGGCCGAAGAAAATATGAGAATTGAAATCAAAATCATTCACAATTAGAATCCTGGCATCTGGCTAAAAATGAGTCACCAAGAATGTATGTTTGTTTGTGTAACGCCATCACTGATAAAGCGATCCGTCGTGTAGTTCATCAGCATCAACCCCAATCACTCCAGCATCTTAAACAACTGATTCCTATTGGAACTGAATGTGGAAAATGTTTACGGCACGCTCGTGCAATTCTCCAGGAGGAGAAAGCAATACTTCCTGAACTATACAAAGTGGCATAGTTCGCATGGATATTTTTTGACTCTGTAACGGCTGGTTCTACACTTTTAGGAACTGGAGCGGAGGAGTCATGTCATGAAAGGTGATAAAAATGTCGTTACGCATCTAAACAAGCTGCTAGGCAATGAGCTCGTTGCAATCAATCAGTATTTCTTACACGCCCGTATGTTCAAAAATTGGGGATTCACCCGTCTTAACGATCACGAATATCATGAGTCGATAGATGAAATGAAGCACGCCGATCGTTATATCGAACGCATCCTTTTTCTTGAAGACATACCCAATCTGCAAGACTTGGGCAAGCTCAACATCGGAGAAGATGTTGAGGAGATATTACGCTCAGACCTGAATCTTGAGCTGGATGGCGCGCGCGATCTGCGAGAGGCTATCAGTTATGCCGACTCGGTTCGGGATTATGTCAGCCGAGATTTAATGATAACGATTTTGTCTGATGAAGAAGAACATATAGATTGGCTAGAGACCGAACTTGATTTGATTAACCGGTTAGGAATCCAAAACTATCTACAGACCCAACTTAAAGAAGCTTAAGGTCGACTTCTTCACCTACCTACAAATAGCCCCAATATCTACGTTGTATACTGCCGGTCAATAAAAAATCATTTTCCTTCCCGGGTTGCTTCCTAGACAGATTTACGTATAATGCGCGGGCTTACCTGAAATGGTAAGCCCGATTCTTTATGAATTCGGAGACAGGTGTCAAAGCCCGTCAAACAATACTCCCAATAGGGGAGTTATGTACTGAACGATTACACTCCCCCATCAATCGAAATGGGTGTGAGGAGTAATTATTTACGTTTATAAATAATTGGAGCTCTGGTCTCATGCAGAACCAAAGAATCCGTATCCGCCTGAAAGCGTTTGATCATCGTCTGATCGATCAATCAACTGCGGAAATCGTCGAGACTGCTAAGCGCACTGGCGCTCAAGTCCGTGGTCCGATCCCGCTGCCGACCCGCAAAGAGCGCTTTACCGTTCTGATCTCCCCGCACGTCAATAAAGATGCGCGCGATCAGTATGAAATTCGCACTCACAAGCGTCTGGTTGACATCGTTGAGCCAACCGAGAAAACCGTTGATGCTCTGATGCGTCTGGATCTGGCTGCCGGTGTAGACGTGCAGATCAGCCTGGGTTAATCAGGTCATTGAGCGATTGAGAGGTTGAAACAATGATTGGTTTAGTCGGTAAAAAAGTGGGTATGACCCGCATCTTCACTGAAGAAGGCGTTTCTATCCCTGTAACCGTAATTGAAATTGAAGCAAACCGCGTAACTCAGGTCAAAAGCCTGGAGAACGACGGCTATTCTGCTGTCCAGGTGACTACCGGTGCTAAAAAAGCAAGCCGAGTCACTAAACCTGAAGCAGGTCACTTCGCTAAAGCGGGCGTTGAAGCAGGTCGTACACTGCGCGAATTCCGCCTGGCTGAAGGTGAAGAATTCACCATCGGTCAGAACATCAGCGTTGAAATTTTCGCTGACGTGAAAAAAGTTGACGTGACTGGTACATCCAAAGGTAAAGGTTTTGCCGGTACTGTTAAGCGCTGGAACTTCCGTACTCAGGATGCTACCCACGGTAACTCCTTGTCTCACCGCGTTCCGGGTTCTATCGGTCAGAACCAGACTCCGGGCAAAGTGTTCAAAGGCAAGAAAATGGCTGGCCAGATGGGTAATGAACGCGTAACTGTTCAGAGCTTGGACGTAGTACGTGTTGACGCTGAGCGCAACCTGCTGCTGGTTAAAGGTGCAGTTCCCGGTGCTACCGGTAGCGACCTGATCGTTAAACCAGCTGTGAAGGCGTAAGGGGATAGCAATGGAATTAGTATTGAAAGACGCGCAAAGCGCGCTGACTGTTTCCGAAACTACCTTCGGTCGTGATTTCAACGAAGCGCTGGTACACCAGGTTGTTGTTGCTTATGCAGCAGGTGCCCGTCAAGGTACTCGTGCTCAGAAGACCCGTGCTGAAGTAACTGGTTCCGGTAAAAAACCGTGGCGCCAGAAAGGTACCGGCCGTGCGCGTTCAGGTTCTGTAAAGAGCCCGATCTGGCGTTCAGGTGGCGTGACCTTTGCTGCCAAGCCTCAGGACCACAGTCAGAAAGTTAACAAAAAGATGTACCGCGGCGCGCTGAAAAGCATCCTGTCCGAACTGGTACGTCAAGATCGTCTGATCGTTGTCGAGAAGTTCTCTGTTGAAGCACCGAAAACCAAGCTGTTGGCTCAGAAACTGAAAGAGCTGGCTCTGGAAGACGTGCTGATCATCACCGGTGAACTGGATGAGAATCTGTTCCTGGCCGCACGTAACCTGTACAAGGTTGACGTTCGCGATGTAGCAGGTATCGACCCAGTTAGCCTGATCGCCTTCGACAAAGTGGTCATGACTGCTGACGCTGTTAAGCAAGTTGAGGAGATGCTGGCATGATTCGTGAAGAACGTCTGCTGAAAGTACTGCGCGCGCCGCACGTTTCTGAAAAAGCGTCTACTGCGATGGAAAAAACCAACACCATCGTTCTCAAAGTTGCAAAAGACGCGACTAAAGCAGAAATCAAAGCAGCAGTGCAGAAACTGTTTGAAGTCGAAGTCAATGAAGTTCGCACCCTGGTTGTTAAAGGGAAAGTGAAACGTCATGGACAGCGTATCGGTCGTCGTAGCGACTGGAAAAAAGCTTACGTCACCCTGAAAGAAGGCCAGAATCTGGACTTCATCGGCGGCGCAGAGTAAGTCGGAGGAGTAAAGAACAATGGCAATTGTTAAATGTAAACCGACATCTCCGGGTCGTCGCCACGTTGTTAAAGTGGTTAACCCTGAGCTGCACAAGGGCAAGCCGTATGCCCCGTTGCTGGAAAAAAACAGCAAAAGCGGTGGCCGTAACAACAATGGCCGCATCACTACCCGTCACATCGGTGGTGGTCACAAACAGCAGTACCGTATTGTTGACTTCAAACGCAACAAAGATGGTATCCCTGCTGTAGTTGAGCGTCTGGAGTACGATCCGAACCGTTCCGCGAACATCGCGCTGGTTCTGTACAAAGATGGCGAACGCCGTTACATCCTGGCACCTAAAGGCCTGAAAGCCGGTGATCAGATTCAGTCTGGTGTTGATGCTGCAATCAAGCCGGGTAACACCCTGCCTATGCGTAACATCCCGGTTGGTTCAACGGTTCATAACGTAGAAATGAAACCAGGTAAAGGCGGCCAGCTGGCTCGCTCAGCCGGTGCCTACGTTCAGATCGTTGCCCGCGACGGTTCTTACGTCACCCTGCGTCTGCGCTCTGGTGAAATGCGTAAAGTTGAAGCTGACTGCCGCGCAACACTGGGTGAAGTCGGTAACGCTGAGCACATGCTGCGCGTTCTGGGTAAAGCTGGTGCTGCTCGCTGGCGTGGTGTTCGTCCTACCGTTCGCGGTACGGCAATGAACCCGGTCGACCACCCGCACGGTGGTGGTGAAGGTCGTAACTTTGGTAAGCACCCGGTATCCCCGTGGGGCATTCAGACCAAAGGTAAGAAGACCCGCAGCAACAAGCGTACTGATAAATTTATCGTACGTCGCCGTAGCAAATAATTTTAGAGGATAAACCATGCCACGTTCTCTCAAGAAAGGTCCATTTATAGACCTGCACTTGCTGAAGAAGGTAGAGAAAGCGGTGGAAAGCGGAGACAAGAAGCCTTTGCGCACTTGGTCCCGTCGTTCAACGATCTTTCCAAACATGATCGGTTTGACCATCGCTGTCCATAATGGTCGTCAGCACGTTCCGGTATTCATCTCTGATGAGATGGTCGGTCACAAGCTGGGTGAGTTCGCACCGACCCGTACTTATCGCGGCCACGCGGCCGATAAAAAGGCTAAAAAGCGCTAAGGTAGGAGGAAGAGATGGAAACTATCGCTAAACATCGCCACGCTCGTTCTTCTGCTCAAAAGGTACGCCTGGTGGCGGACCTGATTCGCGGTAAGAAAGTGTCGCAAGCTCTGGAAATTCTGACCTACACCAACAAGAAAGCTGCTGGTCTGGTTAAAAAAGTACTGGAGTCTGCTATTGCTAACGCAGAACACAACGATGGCGCTGACATTGATGATCTGAAAGTTGCGAAAATCTTCGTTGACGAAGGCCCAAGCATGAAGCGCATTATGCCGCGTGCCAAAGGTCGTGCGGATCGCATCCTGAAGCGTACCAGCCACATCACTGTGGTTGTGTCCGATCGCTGAGACTCTGGAGACTAGCAATGGGTCAGAAAGTACATCCTAATGGTATTCGACTGGGTATTGTCAAACCTTGGAACTCTACCTGGTACGCAAATACCAAAGAATTCGCTGACAACCTGGACAGCGATTTTAAAGTTCGCAAATACCTGACTAAGGAACTGGAGAAAGCCTCCGTTTCCCGTATCGTTATCGAACGTCCGGCTAAGAGCATTCGTGTGACTATTCACACCGCTCGTCCGGGTATCGTTATCGGTAAGAAAGGTGAAGACGTAGAAAAACTGCGTAAAGTCGTCGCGGAAATCGCCGGCGTTCCTGCGCAGATCAACATCGCTGAAGTCCGTAAGCCTGAACTGGACGCAAAACTGGTTGCTGACAGCATCACTTCTCAGCTGGAACGTCGTGTTATGTTCCGTCGTGCTATGAAGCGTGCCGTACAGAATGCCATGCGTCTGGGCGCTAAAGGGATCAAAGTTGAAGTAAGCGGCCGTCTTGGCGGCGCTGAAATCGCACGTACCGAATGGTACCGCGAAGGTCGAGTTCCGTTGCACACACTGCGTGCGGATATCGATTACAACACCTCCGAAGCGCACACCACTTACGGTGTCATCGGTGTGAAAGTGTGGATCTTCAAAGGTGAGATCCTGGGTGGTATGGCTGCCGTTGAGCAAGCAGAAAAACCGTCTGCTCAACCTAAAAAGCAGCAGCGTAAAGGCCGCAAGTAAGGAGAGTCGCTGATGTTACAACCAAAGCGTACAAAATTCCGTAAGGTGCACAAGGGCCGCAACCGTGGTCTGGCTGCCGGTACGGATGTGAGCTTCGGCACTTTCGGTCTGAAAGCTGTTGGCCGTGGTCGCCTGACCGCTCGTCAAATCGAAGCCGCGCGTCGTGCCATGACTCGTGCTGTAAAGCGTCAAGGTAAGATCTGGATCCGTGTATTCCCGGACAAACCGATCACCGAGAAACCGCTGGAAGTGCGTATGGGTAAAGGTAAAGGTAACGTTGAGTATTGGGTTGCCTTGATTCAGCCAGGTAAAGTCCTGTACGAAATGGACGGTGTGCCGGAAGAGTTAGCCCGTGAGGCATTCCAACTGGCAGCAGCGAAACTGCCGATCAAAACCACCTTTGTAACTAAGACGGTGATGTAATGAAAGCAAAAGAGCTGCGTGAAAAGAGCGTTGAAGAGCTGAATACTGAACTGCTTGAACTGCTGCGCGAACAATTCAATCTGCGTATGCAGGCGGCCAGTGGTCAGCTGCAACAAACTCACCTGTTAAAGCAAGTGCGTCGTAATGTCGCACGCGTTAAGACTTTACTGACTGAAAAGGCGGGTGCGTAAAATGACCGATAAAATCCGTACTCTGCAGGGTCGTGTTGTTAGTGACAAAATGCAGAAATCTGCTGTTGTTGCTATCGAACGTTTCGTGAAGCACCCGATCTACGGGAAATTCATCAAACGTACGACTAAGCTGCACGTACATGACGAGAACAACGAATGTGGAATCGGCGACGTGGTGGAAATCCGCGAATGCCGTCCGCTGTCCAAAACTAAATCTTGGACGTTGGTTCGCGTTGTAGAGAAAGCGATTCTGTAATACAGTGAGCGTTCTCTAAAACGATAAACGGCTCAATTCTTTGAGCCGTTTATTTTTTCTACCCATAGTCAGGAAGCAGTGTTATAATGCTGCGCCCTCATTTATGGGGCTTTTTTAACGGCCTATTCTGGGTCCTATAAAGTAGTAGTTGACATTAGCGGAGCACTAACATGATCCAAGAACAGACTATGCTGAACGTGGCCGACAACTCCGGCGCGCGTCGCGTAATGTGTATCAAGGTTCTAGGTGGCTCGCACCGTCGCTACGCAGGCGTCGGCGACATCATCAAGATCACCATCAAGGAAGCAATTCCTCGTGGTAAGGTGAAGAAAGGCGATGTGCTGAAGGCGGTAGTGGTGCGCACCAAGAAGGGTGTTCGTCGCCCTGACGGTTCTGTCGTTCGCTTTGATGGAAATGCTTGCGTTATTTTGAACAATAACAGCGAACAGCCCATCGGTACGCGTATTTTTGGGCCGGTGACTCGTGAACTGCGTTCTGAAAAGTTCATGAAAATTATCTCTCTGGCACCAGAAGTACTGTAAGGAGCGAAACCATGGCAGCGAAAATCCGTCGCGATGACGAAGTTATCGTGCTAACCGGCAAAGATAAAGGTAAGCGCGGTAAAGTAAAAAATGTTCTGTCTTCCAGCAAGATTGTTGTTGAAGGTATCAACCTGGTTAAAAAACATCAGAAGCCGGTTCCGGCCCTGAACCAACCGGGTGGCATCGTTGAAAAAGAAGCTGCAATTCAGGTTTCCAACGTTGCGATCTTCAATGCGGCAACTGGTAAGGCTGACCGTGTAGGCTTTAGATTCGAAGACGGAAAAAAAGTCCGTTTCTTTAAATCTAACAGCGAAACTATCAAGTAATTTGGAGTAGTACGATGGCGAAACTGCATGATTACTACAAAGACGAAGTAGTTAAAAAACTCATGACTGAGTTTAACTACAATTCTGTCATGCAAGTCCCTCGGGTCGAGAAGATCACCCTGAACATGGGTGTTGGTGAAGCGATCGCTGACAAGAAGCTGCTGGATAATGCAGCAGCAGATCTGACAGCAATCTCCGGTCAAAAACCGCTGATCACCAAAGCACGCAAATCAGTTGCAGGCTTCAAAATCCGTCAGGGCTATCCGATCGGCTGTAAAGTAACTCTGCGTGGCGAACGCATGTGGGAGTTTCTTGAGCGTCTGATCACCATTGCTGTACCGCGTATCCGTGACTTCCGTGGCCTGTCCGCCAAGTCATTCGATGGTCGTGGTAACTACAGCATGGGTGTGCGTGAGCAGATCATCTTCCCGGAAATCGACTATGACAAAGTCGATCGCGTTCGTGGTTTGGATATTACCATTACCACTACTGCGAAAACCGATGATGAAGGCCGTGCTCTGCTGGCTGCCTTTAACTTCCCGTTCCGCAAGTAAGGTAGGGTTACTAATGGCTAAGCAATCCATGAAAGCACGCGAAGTCAAACGCGTGAAACTAGCTGACAAATTCTTCGCAAAACGTGTTGAACTGAAAGCTATCATCTCTGACGTGAATGCTTCCGACGAAGATCGTTGGAATGCTGTTCTGAAGCTGCAGACTCTGCCGCGTGATTCCAGCCCGTCTCGTCAGCGTAACCGCTGCCGCCAGACTGGTCGTCCGCACGCTTTCCTGCGGAAGTTCGGGTTGAGCCGTATCAAGGTCCGTGAAGCCGCCATGCGCGGTGAAATTCCGGGTCTGAAAAAGGCTAGCTGGTAATTGTCACCAATTGAATCACGGGAGTAAAGACAGATGAGCATGCAAGATCCGATCGCGGATATGCTGACCCGTATCCGTAACGGTCAAGCCGCGAACAAAGTTGCGGTCACCATGCCTTCCTCCAAGCTGAAAGTGGCGATTGCCAACGTGCTGAAGGAAGAAGGTTATATCGAAGATTTCAAAATCGAAGGCGACACCAAGCCTGCTCTTGAACTGGAACTGAAATATTTCCAGGGCAAAGCAGTGGTAGAGAGCATTCAGCGTGTTAGCCGTCCAGGTCTGCGCATCTATAAACGTAAAGATGAGCTGCCAAAAGTGATGGCTGGTTTAGGTATCGCAGTTGTTTCTACCTCTAAAGGTGTTATGACTGATCGTGCAGCTCGCCAGGCTGGTCTTGGTGGCGAGATTATCTGCTACGTAGCTTAATCGGGAGGAAAGAATGTCTCGTGTTGCAAAAGCACCCGTCGTCATTCCTGCCGGCGTAGAGGTTAAACTCAACGGTCAGGATATTTCGATTAAGGGTAAAAACGGCGAGCTGAGTCGTAAGATCCATGATGCCGTAGAAGTTAAACAGGCTGACAATGCACTGACTTTCGCTCCGCGCGAAGGTGTTGCAAACGGCTGGGCCCAGGCTGGGACCACTCGTGCACTGTTGAACAACATGGTTATCGGTGTTACCGAAGGCTTCTCTAAGAAGCTGCAGCTGGTAGGTGTAGGTTATCGTGCCGCCGTAAAAGGCAACGTGGTGAATTTGGCTTTAGGCTTTTCTCACCCTGTTGATCACGAACTGCCTGCAGGCATTAATGCCGAATGTCCGACTCAGACTGAAATCGTGCTGAAAGGCGCTGATAAACAGCTGATCGGTCAGGTTGCTGCAGAACTGCGCGCTTACCGTCGTCCTGAGCCTTATAAAGGCAAGGGTGTCCGTTACGCCGACGAAGTCGTGCGTACCAAAGAGGCTAAGAAGAAGTAAGGTAACACTATGGATAAGAAATCAGCTCGTATCCGTCGTGCGACCCGCGCACGTCGCAAGCTCCAGGAACTGGGTGCGACACGTCTGGTGGTACATCGTACCCCGCGTCATATTTATGCGCAGGTCATCGCACCGAACGGTTCTGAAGTCTTGGTAGCCGCTTCTACTGTAGAAAAAGCTATCGCTGAACAACTGAAGTCCACTGGTAACAAAGATGCTGCGGCTGCTGTGGGTAAAACCATCGCTGAGCGCGCTCTTGAAAAGGGCATCAAAGATGTCTCTTTTGACCGTTCCGGGTTCCAATATCATGGTCGTGTCCAGGCACTGGCAGATGCTGCCCGTGAAGCTGGCCTTCAGTTCTAAGGTAGAGGTGTAAGATGGCTCACATCGAGAAACAAGCTGGCGAACTGCAGGAAAAGTTGATCGCGGTAAATCGCGTATCCAAAACTGTTAAAGGCGGTCGTATTTTCTCCTTCACAGCTCTGACTGTAGTTGGTGATGGTAACGGTCGCGTAGGTTTTGGTTACGGTAAAGCGCGTGAAGTTCCGGCAGCAATCCAGAAAGCGATGGAAAAAGCCCGTCGCAATATGATGAATGTCGCGCTGAACAACGGCACTCTGCAGCACCCTGTTAAAGGTGCGCACACAGGGTCTCGCGTGTTCATGCAGCCAGCTTCCGAAGGTACCGGTATCATTGCCGGTGGTGCAATGCGCGCCGTGCTGGAAGTCGCAGGGGTTCATAACGTACTGGCTAAAGCCTATGGTTCCACCAACCCGATCAACGTGGTTCGTGCAACTATCGACGGCTTAGCCAATATGAAGTCCCCGGATATGGTCGCTGCCAAGCGTGGTAAATCCGTTGAAGAAATTCTGGGGTAATTAACCATGGCAAAGACTATTAAGATTACTCAAACCCGTAGTGCAATCGGTCGTCTGCCGAAACATAAGGCAACACTGCTTGGCCTGGGTCTGCGTCGTATTGGTCACACCGTTGAGCGTGAAGACACGCCTGCTGTACGCGGTATGGTCAACGCGGTTTCCTACATGGTTAAAGTGGAGGAGTAAGAGATGCGTTTAAATACTCTGTCTCCGGCCGAAGGTGCTAAACACGCACCGAAGCGTTTAGGTCGTGGTATCGGTTCTGGCCTGGGCAAAACTGGCGGCCGTGGTCACAAAGGTCAGAAGTCTCGTTCTGGCGGTGGCGTACGTCGTGGTTTTGAAGGTGGTCAGATGCCTCTGTACCGTCGTCTGCCGAAATTCGGCTTCACTTCTCGTAAAGCAATGGTAACAGCTGAGATTCGTCTCTCTGACCTGGCTCGCGTTGAAGGCGATGTTGTCGATCTGAATACGCTGAAAGCCGCAAATGTCATTGGCATCCAGATTGAGTTTGCGAAAGTGATTCTGTCTGGTGAAGTTGCACGCCCAGTAACGATTCGTGGTCTGCGTGTCACTAAAGGTGCTCGTGCTGCTATCGAAGCTGCTGGCGGTAAAATTGAGGAATAAGTAGCAGATGGCTAAGCAACCAGGATTAGATTTTCAAAGTGCTAAAGGCGGGGTTGGCGAGCTGAAACGCAGACTGTTGTTTGTAATCGGTGCGTTGATTGTTTTCCGTATTGGCTCTTTTATTCCCATTCCTGGTATTGATGCCACTGTGCTTGCCAAATTGCTCGAGCAACAGCGTGGCACCATCATTGAAATGTTTAACATGTTCTCTGGTGGTGCCCTCAGTCGCGCTTCTATCTTTGCCCTGGGTATCATGCCGTATATTTCGGCATCAATTATTATCCAGTTGCTGACGGTGGTTCATCCGGCGTTAGCTGAAATAAAGAAAGAAGGGGAGGCTGGGCGACGTAAAATTAGCCAGTACACCCGCTACGGTACACTGGTCTTAGGTATTTTTCAGTCTATCGGTATTGCTACTGGTTTGCCGAACATGCCTGGAATGCAAGGACTGGTGATTAATCCAGGCTTTGCTTTCTATTTTACGGCTGTTGTCAGCCTGGTTACCGGGACGATGTTCCTGATGTGGCTTGGTGAACAGATTACTGAACGTGGTATTGGTAACGGTATCTCAATCATAATCTTCGCTGGTATCGTTGCGGGACTTCCTCCTGCTATCGCACATACCATCGAGCAAGCTCGGCAAGGCGACCTGCACTTCCTCCTGTTGCTGTTGGTTGCAGTTTTAGTGTTTGCAGTGACGTTCTTTGTTGTGTTCGTGGAGCGTGGTCAACGTCGTATTGTCGTTAACTATGCGAAACGTCAGCAGGGGCGTCGTGTTTATGCAGCACAGAGTACGCATTTGCCTCTGAAGGTGAATATGGCCGGGGTTATCCCAGCAATCTTCGCTTCCAGTATCATTCTGTTCCCGGCTACGATTGCATCTTGGTTTGGGGGCGGTACCGGTTGGAACTGGCTGACGACGATTTCGATGTATCTGCAGCCTGGACAACCGCTTTATGTGCTACTCTATGCGTCTGCAATCATCTTCTTCTGTTTCTTTTATACCGCGTTGGTTTTCAATCCGCGTGAAACAGCAGATAACCTGAAGAAGTCCGGTGCATTCGTGCCAGGAATTCGGCCGGGAGAGCAAACGGCGAAATATATTGATAAAGTGATGACCCGCCTGACCTTGGTTGGTGCGATGTACATTACTTTTATCTGCCTTATCCCGGAGTTCATGCGTGATGCAATGAAAGTGCCGTTCTACTTTGGTGGTACGTCTCTGTTAATTGTTGTTGTCGTGATCATGGACTTTATGGCTCAAGTGCAAACTTTGTTGATGTCTAGTCAATATGAGTCTGCATTGAAGAAAGCAAACCTGAAAGGCTATAACCGCTAATCAAGGCAAGCTTGAGAAGTTACGGAGAGTAAAAATGAAAGTTCGTGCTTCCGTCAAGAAATTATGTCGTAACTGCAAGATCGTTAAACGTAACGGTGTCGTTCGTGTGATTTGCAGCGCCGAGCCGAAGCATAAACAGCGTCAAGGCTGATTTATCTCACATATTTTTCTTGCAAAGTTGGGTTGAGCTGGCTAGATTAGCCAGCCAATCTTTTGTATGTAACTGCAACATTATTTGAGTATCCTGAAAACGGGCTTTTCAGAATGGTGTTGCCGTATAAAATTGTAGGAGTGCATAGTGGCCCGTATAGCAGGCATTAACATTCCTGATCATAAACATACCGTTATCGCATTAACGGCGATCTACGGTGTCGGCAAAACCCGCTCGCAGGCTATCTGCGCGGCTACGGGTATTGCTGAAAATGTTAAGATCAGTGAGCTGTCTGAAGAGCAAATCGAAAAGCTACGTGACGAAGTTGCCAAGTTTGTTGTTGAAGGTGACCTGCGTCGTGAAGTTACCCTGAGCATCAAGCGTCTTATGGACCTTGGTACTTATCGTGGTTTGCGTCATCGTCGTGGTCTGCCGGTTCGCGGTCAGCGTACCAAGACCAACGCCCGTACCCGTAAGGGTCCGCGCAAACCGATCAAGAAATAATCGGGGTGATTGAATAATGGCAAAGGCACCTATTCGTGCACGTAAGCGTGTAAGAAAGCAAGTCTCTGACGGTGTGGCTCATGTCCATGCTTCTTTCAACAACACCATCGTAACTATTACCGATCGTCAGGGTAATGCGCTGGGTTGGGCAACTGCCGGTGGTTCCGGTTTCCGTGGTTCTCGTAAATCTACGCCATTCGCCGCTCAGGTGGCAGCAGAGCGCTGCGCTGAAGCTGTGAAAGAGTACGGTATCAAGAATCTGGAAGTTATGGTTAAAGGACCTGGTCCGGGCCGTGAGTCTACTATCCGCGCGTTGAACGCGGCTGGTTTCCGCATCACTAATATTACTGATGTGACTCCGATCCCTCATAACGGTTGTCGTCCGCCGAAAAAGCGCCGCGTATAACGCCGCTTTTAGGATTGTTGGAGAAAGAAAATGGCAAGATATTTGGGTCCTAAGCTCAAGCTGAGCCGTCGTGAAGGCACCGACCTGTTCCTTAAGTCTGGTGTTCGTGCGATCGATTCCAAGTGTAAAATTGAACAAGCTCCTGGTCAGCACGGTGCTCGTAAACCGCGCCTGTCTGACTATGGTGTACAGTTACGTGAAAAACAAAAAGTTCGCCGTACCTACGGTGTTCTGGAACGTCAGTTCCGTAACTATTATAAAGAAGCAGCACGTCTGAAAGGCAACACCGGTGCAAACCTGTTGCAGTTGCTGGAAGGTCGTCTGGACAACGTTGTTTACCGTATGGGCTTCGGCGCTACGCGTGCAGAAGCACGTCAGCTGGTTAGCCACAAAGCTATCATGGTAAACGGTCGCGTTGTTAACATCGCTTCTTATCAGGTATCTCCGAATGACGTAGTCAGCATCCGCGAGAAAGCTAAAAAGCAGTCTCGTGTTAAGGCCGCTCTGGAGCTGGCTGAACAGCGTGAAAAGCCAACTTGGCTGGAAGTTGATGCTGCCAAGATGGAAGGTGTGTTCAAACGTAATCCTGAACGTACCGATCTGTCTGCGGACATTAATGAACACCTGATCGTCGAGCTTTACTCCAAGTAAGGCTTAGTACCAAAGAGAGGACACAATGCAGGGTTCTGTGACAGAGTTTCTAAAACCGCGCCTGGTTGATATCGAGCAAGTCAGTTCGACGCACGCCAAGGTGACCCTTGAGCCGTTAGAGCGAGGCTTCGGCCACACTCTCGGTAACGCACTGCGCCGTATTCTGCTTTCATCCATGCCAGGTTGCGCGGTGACCGAGGTTGAGATTGATGGTGTACTGCATGAGTACAGCACCAAAGAAGGCGTACAGGAAGATATCCTGGAAATCCTGCTCAACCTGAAAGGGCTGGCGGTGAGAGTTCAAGGCAAAGATGAAGTTATTCTTACCCTGAATAAATCTGGCATTGGCCCTGTGACTGCAGCCGACATCACCCACGACGGTGATGTCGAAATCGTCAAGCCACAGCACGTAATCTGCCATCTGACCGATGAAAGCGCGTCTATTAATATGCGCATCAAAGTTCAGCGTGGACGGGGTTATGTGCCGGCATCTGCCCGTATTCATACGGAAGAAGATGAGCGCCCGATTGGTCGCCTGTTAGTCGATGCTTGCTACAGCCCGGTAGAGCGTATTGCCTACAATGTTGAAGCAGCTCGTGTTGAACAGCGCACCGACTTGGACAAGCTGGTCATCGAAATGGAAACCAATGGTACGATTGATCCTGAAGAGGCAATCCGCCGTGCGGCTACCATTCTGGCTGAACAACTGGAAGCTTTCGTTGACTTACGTGATGTACGTCAGCCGGAAGTCAAAGAAGAAAAACCAGAATTCGATCCGATCCTGCTGCGCCCTGTTGACGATCTGGAATTGACTGTCCGCTCTGCTAACTGCCTCAAGGCAGAAGCTATCCACTACATCGGTGATCTGGTACAGCGTACTGAAGTTGAGCTACTTAAAACGCCTAACTTGGGTAAAAAATCTCTTACCGAGATTAAAGACGTGCTGGCTTCACGTGGTCTTTCTCTGGGCATGCGCCTGGAAAACTGGCCACCGGCAAGCATTGCTGATGAGTAACCGGATCACAGGTTAAGGTTTTACTGAGAAGGATAAGGTCATGCGCCATCGTAAGAGTGGTCGTCAACTGAACCGTAACAGCAGCCATCGTCAGGCTATGTTCCGTAACATGGCTGGTTCTTTGGTTCGTCATGAGATCATCAAGACGACCCTGCCAAAAGCGAAAGAGCTGCGTCGCGTTGTTGAACCGCTGATTACTCTTGCCAAGACCGACAGCGTTGCTAATCGTCGTCTGGCATTCGCCCGTACTCGTGATAACGAGATCGTGGCAAAACTGTTTAATGAACTGGGCCCGCGTTTCGCGAGCCGTGCCGGTGGTTACACTCGTATTCTGAAGTGTGGCTTCCGTGCAGGTGACAATGCGCCGATGGCTTACATCGAGCTCGTTGATCGCTCAGCTTCAACAGAAGAAGTTGCTACTGCAGAGTAATCTGTCAGGGCATAAAAAACCGGGGAAACCCGGTTTTTTTTCGTCTGTATCTTTTGTCATTTCATCTCCACAATTCGTTTTATGACGTATTCTATTTATGGCGGACTCCTGATAAACAGTTTTCGGAGGCGGTATGTTCATCATCGACGAATGGGCTGAACGTCATATTACCGAAGCTCAAAAAAAGGGCGTATTTGAAAATCTGCCCGGTAGCGGGGAACCTCTTCATCTGGATGACAACTCGTTTGTGCCTGAAGAGCTGCGAGCTGTTTACCATGTGCTCAAAAACGCAGGTTATCTCCCCCCTGAACTCATGGATCGCAAAGAGGCCATTACCCTCTCTGCATTGATGCAAGAGATCGCGCTCGATCATCCTGATTATGAATTGATTTCTAAACGTTTAAAATTACTCGAATTGCGCTTGCAGCAGGCCGGTATAGATACTGAGTTTTTAAGAGGAAGTTATCGTACAGCGATGAATGCCCGAATTAGTCGGATGGAGGGTGATAAATAATCGTTTGAAAGCACTATACGAGACCGAGGTTCGGTATTAAAATCGCGGCGCAGTTATCAGTGACAATGAAATTAACCCACTAGGTCAGGAGAGAATGATGTCTAACTATAGGCATACCAAAGGCCAGATAAACGACAATGCAATTGAAGCACTGCTTCATGACCCGTTATTCAGGCAGCGCATAGAGAAAAAAGTGAAGGGGAAGGGAAGCTATCAGAGAAAATGTAAACATAAAAATGCAGGGAAGGGTAACTGGGAGGCCAGTGGTAAAAATAAACGCTTTTTACCACTGGCTTTCTGGTTTTAAGGGGCGATAGCCCTTCCTCTCAAAACCTGGGCTGACTATTCCGACCAGCCAACATCTGGATTATTTGTTCTGCAGTTTAAGCAGATCACGAATTTCGGTTAATAGCGTTTCTTCCGCAGAAGGCTTAGGTGGCGCCGCAGGTTTCTCTTCCTCTTTGCGACGCATCTTGTTCATTAAATTGATGGCAACAAAAATTGCGAGAGCGACGATGATGAAATCAAAAATGTTCTGGATGAATACGCCGTAGTTCATGACTACTGCGGGAATATTGTCATGGGCCTCGCGTAATACCAGATGGAATTGTTTGAAGTCTATTCCACCTATTAATAAACCCAGTGGCGGCATGATGATATCGGAAACCAGAGAAGAGACGATCTTGCCAAATGCTGCGCCAATGATGACACCGACGGCTAAATCCACCACGTTTCCGCGCATCGCGAACTCGCGAAACCCTTTAAAGAAACTCATTGTAATTCTCCTAATAAAATAGTCACTTCAATCATTCTAACAAGAGCTGAAGGATTTTCCATTTACGGCCACCTGCAGATTATCCCTGCGAATGTTTACAGGAAGAAGGGGCTCGGTTGGAACAGACGTTCAACGTCAGAAACGTACTTCTTATCTGTTAAGAACATGATGACATGATCGCCTTGCTCTACCTGGCTTTTACCTGTCGCGATAATCACGTTGTCGCCTCGCACTATGGCACCAATCGTCGTACCCGGTGGGAGCTTGATGTTTTCTACTGTGCGGCCAACCACTTTCGAAGTCCCTTCGTCGCCGTGCGCAATCGCCTCGATAGCTTCCGCGGCGCCTCGACGTAAGGAAGAAACGCTGACAATATCAGCTTTGCGAACATGTCCAAGCAATGCGGAGATAGTTGCCTGTTGAGGGGAGATAGCGACATCAATCGCACTGCCTTGTACCAGATCGACATATGCCCGACGCTGGATCAGCACCATTGCTTTTTTGGCCCCCAGCCGTTTGGCGAGCATTGATGACATGATATTCGCTTCGTCATCATTGGTGATGGCGATGAACACATCCATCTGTTCTACATGCTCTTGCGCCAACAGTTCCTGGTCGGAAGCATCGCCGTGGAAGACAATGGTATTTTGCAGAAGCTCAGCTAGCTCTGCGGCCCTTTGCTCATTCTTTTCAATAAGTTTGACGCTGTAGTCTTTTTCCAACTTGAGCGCTAAACCCGCACCGACATTACCTCCCCCTACGATCATGATGCGTTTGTAGGGTTTTTCCAGCCGCTGCAGTTCGCTCATTACCGCGCGAATGTGCTGTGAAGCGGCGACAAAAAAGACTTCGTCACCTGCTTCGATAACCGTGGAGGCTTGTGGCCTGATAGGTCTGTCATGGCGGAAAATGGCTGCGACCTGCGTATCGATATGAGGAATATGTTCGCGCATTGATGAGATGGCGCTTCCCACTAAAGGCCCGCCGTAGTAGGCGTTGACAGCCGCGATGCTGACTTTCCCTTCGGCAAAGTTCACGACCTGAAGCGCACCGGGGTATTCGATAAGCTTGTAAATATTGTCAATCACGAGCTGTTCGGGAGAGATCAGATGATCGATAGGTACGGCGTCGGACTGAAAAAGCTGCTCTGATTCTCGGATATAGTCGGCAGAGCGAATACGGGCAATACGATTGGGCGTATGAAATAGCGAATAGGCTACCTGACATGCCACCATGTTGGTTTCATCAGAGCTGGTCACGGCTACCAGCATATCGGCATCTTCCGCGCCCGCTTCACGCAAAATTCGGGGATGAGAAGCGTATCCAGTCACTACGCGCAGGTCGAATTTATCCTGCAGCTGACGCAGACGCGTCATATCGGTGTCGACAACCGTAATATCGTTGTTCTCACCCGACAAGTTTTCCGCCAGCGTTCCGCCTACTTGTCCTGCACCAAGAATAATAATTTTCATCGCTTTTTTGCCGTGTAATGTGTTGACCCGGATTGAGACAATGATAAGAAATCGCGTCAGTCTTTGGTCAGCTTCGCATAGAAGAAACCATCGCCACCTTCAGGGGTGGGGATACATTGAATACCTGGTCGTTCGAGATCGCCGGTACCCGTTAGCGTGGCATCGGTATGACGCGTCAGGAATGCCGTTATTTGCTGTTGGTTCTCTTCAGGTAATATTGAACACGTCGCATAGACTAGCGTCCCGCCAGATTTCAGGTGTGGCCAGATAGCATCGAGTATCTCTGATTGCAGCGTGGACAGCTCTTGAATATCGCTATCGCGGCGCAGCCATTTTATATCCTGATGACGACGAATGACCCCGGTTGCTGAACAGGGCGCATCGAGAAGAATGCGATCAAACGTTTGGCCTTCACACCAGTCGGCAGGCTGGCGTCCATCTCCCTGACGTACTGTTGCTTTGAGACGCAGTCGTTCAAGGTTCTCTGTCACACGTTCAAGTCGTTTCGTGTCGACATCGACCGCCATTACCTGAGCCTCTGGCGCAGCTTCAAGTATATGTGTAGTTTTGCCACCTGGCGCGGCGCACAAGTCCAAAATGGATTCGCCGTTTTTTGGCGAAAGCCAGCGGACACAACCTTGCGCCGATGCATCCTGAACGGTCACCCAGCCATCGGAAAATCCCGGCAGCGCCGTAACTGCGCTGGGTGCCAACAGACGAACTGCATCCGGATTTTCATCATGGGCAACAGCGTTCAACCCTGCTTCCGACAGCAGCTGAAGGTATTCATCCCGCGTATGATGCAGTCGGTTGACTCGTAGCCACATCGGTGGCTTTTGGTTATTGGCGTCGAGGATGTCTTGCCATTGTGTGGGATAGGCATCCCGAATGCGCTTTAACAACCAGCTGGGGTGTAAATGAGCACTTTCCAAACCCGATGCCTGTTCTACCAGTGAATCCTGCTGACGTTGGAACTGACGTAGGACGCCATTAATCAGCCCCTTCATCTGAGGACGTTTCAGCGCAACAGCGCCGTTCACCGTTTCCGCCAGTGCGGCATGTGCCGGAATGCGGGTAAAAAGCATCTGGTATATCCCGACCATCAACAGATAATGTAACGTCCGCTGCTTGCCCACCATGGGTTTGGCCATCAGTTGCTGGATGTACCACTCTAACTGCGGAAGAACGCGCAAGGTGCCGAAGCATAACTCTTGCAACAGCGCGCGATCTTTGTCGGAGACATTCTTTTGCAGAGCGGGCAAGACCGCGCTGAGAGACTGACCCTGATCCAACACCTGGCCGATGGCTTTGGCTGCAATGCTGCGTAGGTTGTAATTGTTTTTCATAGGCTAAAGCGGATATCGATCGGTGTTATAGGAATAAATCGCCCGGTGATTAGCCACCAGGCGATGGGGATGATTTACAGCTGATTTCCTGGGGTAAACCATTCACGGCGAGAATTTAACAGGTCTTGCGCCGACATAGGTTTTTTGCCCGCCGGTTGTAGCTGCGTGAGATTGATAATCCCGTTCGCGGTGGCCACTTGAATGCCGTGCTTATCGGCCTGCACGATAGTGCCTGGTGCCGCCTCGCTGTCAGTGGCGATGACATTGGCCTGCCACACTTTTACCGGTAGATCGTCGATGGTGAAATAACTGATCGGCCAAGGGTTGAATGCTCGAATACAGCGCTCCAACTGTTCGGCTGAGAGTGACCAGTCGAGCCGGGCTTCCTCTTTACTCAGCTTTTCTGCATAGGTTGCCAGGCTTTCATCCTGAACTTCGGCATGGAACTCAGATGTGGACAGTTTGTCCAACGTAGAAAGCAGCCCCTGTGGCCCTAACTCAGCCAACTTTGCATAGAGTGTGGCGCTGGTATCCTCTGGCAGAATCTGACATTCCACCTTTTGCAGCATCGCGCCGGTATCGAGTCCGGCATCCATTTGCATAATGGTGACGCCCGTGTGGCTGTCGCCTGCCCACAGCGCGCGCTGAATAGGCGCGGCTCCACGCCAGCGCGGCAATAAAGAACCATGGACGTTTATGCAGCCCAACCGCGGCATATCCAGTACTGCTTGCGGCAGGATTAAACCATAAGCCACAACCACCATCACGTCGGCTTCAAATTCGGCCACAAGCTGCTGATGCTCTGCCGGGCGCAGCGATTTAGGCTGTCTCACCGGAATGGCATGCTGTTCCGCCAGAACTTTTACCGGGCTCGGAGTGAGTTTGTTTCCTCGCCCTGCAGGACGGTCTGGCTGAGTAAATACGCCGATGACCTCATGTTGAGAGGAAAGCAGCGCCTCGAGGTGCTGCGCTGCGAAATCAGGGGTTCCTGCAAAAATAATCCTTAAAGACACGTGGTTTCCGCCTGATTGATAGTTATGCGCGACTGCTTTGTCTGGCCAGTTTTTCCAGCTTCTGCCGGATGCGCTGACGTTTTAATGGGGACAGATAATCAATGAACAACTTGCCAACAAGATGATCCATCTCATGTTGAATACAAATGGCCAGCAGTCCATCGGTTTCGAGCTCGAATGACTCTCCGTCACGGTTTAGAGCACGAATTTTGATACGTTCCGCCCGTGAAACCAGTGCGCGGGTTTCAGGAATGGACAGGCAGCCTTCTTCAATGCCCGTATCTCCGCTTTTTTCAAGCAGTTCCGGGTTGATCAGCACCAGACGTTCGTTACGTTCTTCTGAAACGTCGATCACGATGATGCGCTGGTGGATATCAACCTGTGTCGCGGCCAAGCCAATGCCTTCTTCTTCGTACATCGTGTCGAACATATCGTCCACGATACGTTGAATTTCTGCATCAACTTCTTTGACGGGCTTTGCGATTGTGCGAAGCCGCTCGTCCGGGAAATGTAATACCTGCAAGACTGACATATATTTTTAGATCTGTATCCGAGTGATGAGAGAGTTCTGGTCTCTATTCTAGACATTTCCGGTTCTGATTGACAGTATCCGACATTATTAGCACTGCGGGATGCGGAGCGGAAAATGACGGAGACGGAAGTGTGGTTGCGCCTGGCGTCGGTAAGTCGATTGGGGGCAAGAAAAATCGCGCAGTTGGTAAGTCAGGTGATGCAGGCAGATGGCATTTCATCCGCATTTCTACAGCATTTAGGGTTGTCGGAATTTCAGGTACAGCAGTTCTATGATTACGAACCTGCGAAGGTGGCGGCGGTTCTGGGCTGGTTGGAACATCCCTCTCACTCACTTGTCTTCTTCGGCACGAACCTATATCCCTTTCTGCTCGGTAATATCAGCTCACCGCCGCCCGTGCTGTACGTCATCGGTGATATCAGCCTGTTGGGAGCACCTCAAATAGCGATGGTTGGCAGTCGGAACCATAGCGCGTATGGGGAACAGTGGGGGAGGTTCTTCGCTCAGGAATTTAGTCTGAGTCAGTTGACCGTCACCAGCGGACTTGCGATTGGCATTGACGGTATCGCTCATCAGGCGGCGTTAGATACGGGGGGAAAGACGATTGCCGTTCTGGGAAGCGGGTTGAATCACCGGTATCCACGGCGTCATCTGCCGCTCGCAGAAAGCATTGTCGAGCAGGGCGGGGCGCTAGTTTCTGAGTTCACGTTGGATACCAGGCCGTTGCCAATCAATTTTCCTCGCAGAAATCGAATCATCAGCGGGTTGAGTCAAGGCGTGCTGGTGGTCGAAGCTTCTCGGCGTAGTGGGTCTCTGGTTACGGCGCGTTATGCCCTCGAACAGAATAGGGAAGTCTTTGCTCTACCCGGGCCAATTGGTAATGCGATGACGGAAGGGACGCACTGGTTGATTCAGCAGGGGGCGTACCTGGTAACCCATCCTAAAGACATCATTGAGCAGCTTGGAAGCGATCTTCATTGGCTTACGGAGTCGCCCGACGGAGATAAGGCAATTATTTGTTCTCGGGAAAGCGAAGTTGAATTGCCATTTGCTGATGTGTTGGCTAACGTAGGAGATGAGGTTACACCTGTTGACGTTGTCGCTGAACGTGCCGGCCAACCTGTGCCAGAGGTAGTCAGTAAACTACTGGATCTGGAGTTAGCAGGATGGATCGCAGCTGTACCCGGCGGCTATGTCCGATTAAGGAGGGCAAGCCATGTTCGACGTACTCATGTACTTGTTTGAAACTTATATTCACAATGAAACTGAAATGCGTGTCGATCAAGATACGTTGACTGATGACCTCACTCGCGCTGGTTTTGATCGCAACGATATTTATAGCGCGTTGGATTGGTTAGAAAAATTAGCGGATATCCAAGAGGGGCAAACGCCTCCATTGGCATTGGCAAGCGATCCTCTGGCATTACGTATTTATACGCCGGAAGAAGATCAGCGGTTGGACGTCGATTGTCGCGGTTTTCTTCTGTTTCTCGAACAGATTCAGGTGTTGAGCCTGGAAACCCGTGAGATGGTAATTGATCGGGTGATGGCGCTTGAAACCCAAGAGTTCGATTTGGATGACCTTAAATGGGTTATTCTGATGGTGCTGTTTAATGTACCCGGCTGTGAAAATGCCTATCAGCAAATGGAAGATTTACTTTTTGAAGCCAACGAAGGTTATGTGCAGTAAGCCCCACTCACGGGGAAATAATGGTTAAGCCGACACTTTTCGCTGAGAAAAAACAGCAGTGTCCGGAATGCGGTGCTGATTTGGTTATCCGTTCCGGGCGTCATGGCCCTTTTCTGGGCTGTTCCCACTATCCCGAATGTGAATACATCCGCCCGCTCAAGGCGCAAGCGGATGGTCACGTTGTTAAAGAGCTCACGGGTCAGCTTTGCCCTGAATGCCAGTCAACGCTGGTATTGCGGCAGGGGCGCTATGGCATGTTTATCGGGTGCTCTCACTACCCCGAATGCGGTCATACAGAAACAATCGACAGACCCGATGAAACTGCGCTGAGTTGTCCCCAGTGTCAGGAGGGGAAGTTATTGCAACGTAAGTCACGTTATGGAAAAACGTTCCATTCGTGCGACCGCTATCCCGAATGCCGCTTTGCCATTAATTATCAGCCGGTGGCAGGTGAATGTGAGTTTTGTCACTATCCCTTATTAATCGAAAAGAAAACGGCACGCGGCGCAAAACGGTTCTGCGCCAGCAAGTCATGTGGCAAACCAGTATCAACCGAGACATCTGACAGCGATGAATAACAATATTCCCCTCGAGCAGTGGCCTCCTCTGTTGAAAAAACTAGAGGATCAGCAAGTGATCGCATATCCAACCGAAGCAGTCTTCGGTCTGGGGTGCGATCCGGATAGTGAGATCGCCGTTCAGCGGCTGCTCGATCTTAAGCGTCGCCCATGGCAGAAGGGATTGATCCTGATTGCTGCAGACTTTCAACAGTTGGAACCTTATGTGGATGTTTCCGCACTCTCTGAAGTGCAACTAAACACGGTCTTTTCCTCCTGGCCAGGACCCGTGACTTGGGTTATGCCGACGAAACCTGGCACGCCTCAGTGGCTGACCGGAGAATTTACAACGCTGGCAGTGCGAGTCAGCGATCACCCTTTAGTTATTGAGCTTTGCCACCGGTTTGGTAAACCATTGGTTTCCACTAGCGCAAATCTCAGTGGTAAGTCGCCATGCCGTACAGCAAACGATGTGTTTGAGCAGTTCGGGAAAGCCTTTCCCGTGCTGGAAGGCGCGATTGGTGGGCGTCAAAATCCATCAGAGATTCGCGATGCCCGAACGGGCTCAATGGTCCGTCCGGGCTAAGGCTAAGAGGAAATGAGTCATGTCATCTGAAGTCAAAACCTTCGCCGTGTTTGGTAACCCTATCGCGCATAGCAAATCTCCGCAGATCCACACCCTGTTTGCTGATCAGACGGAGGTTGGACTGTCGTATGACAGGGTTTTGGCTCCAGTTGAACAGTTTGAGCAGACGCTTCAAGCCTTTTTCCAAAACGGCGCTGGCGCCAATGTGACGACGCCGTTCAAAGAACGGGCCTGTGTTGTTATGGATGCTCTGAGCGAGCGTGCGAGAGCGGCGGGCGCTGTAAATACCATCAAGAAAATGAATGATGGCACGTTGTACGGCGATAACACTGACGGCATTGGTCTGTTGAGCGATTTAAAGCAGAACAACTTAATCCAGCCAGGTTTCCATGTGTTGTTGATTGGCGCTGGCGGCGCGGCGAGAGGCGTTATTCAGCCTCTCCTGGCCTACGGCTGTGCGATCACAGTAACTAACCGCACGCAGAGTCGAGCTGAAGCGCTGGTGGAACACTTTCGAAATAGGGGAAGTATTCAGACGGTCGCCTTGCATGAATTGATCGATGAGAAGTTCGACCTTATCGTCAACGCCACATCGTCAGGCATTGCCGGCGATATCCCTGCATTGCCCGAGTCGCTCGTGAGCCGCGAGGTTCGTTGCTACGACATGTTTTATGCATCTGGACTGACCCCTTTCCTTAAATGGTGTACTGGATTGGGCGTGGAAAAGTTTGCAGATGGCTTGGGCATGTTGGTGTGGCAGGCGGCTCATGCTTATGAACTGTGGCATGGGATCCTGCCAGACGCCGCTGCGGTGATCCAACAGATGAAGCGAGAACTTGAGCAGTGAATCAGTCTATTCAATTTCCCGATCGTGAAGAGTGGGACGAGGACGCTCAAGCCATCCGCTTCCCCGTACAGATCAATGGATTTCTGCGTGAATGTGTTCTGCGTGCGGAATCTATCCAGCAACGGTTTGGCGGAGCGGATGGCGAACAGTGGCTATCGTTGTTCATCTCCAATCGCTGGGATTTAGAAGAAGAGTTTGAGCGCCTGATCGTGGATGACGTTGAGGATGCCGACGGCCGATTCGTACTTTAGTCGTTAAGGTATTCATCTTTCCAGCGCACATAGTTGCTGGCGGAATGAAGTAGCCCAGCAATTTCCTCAGCGGTTAGCGGTCGTACCTTTCTGGCCGGACTCCCTAAATAAAGATAACCGCTTTCCAGCCGTTTGCCCGGCGCCACTAAACTACCCGCGCCGATCATCATGTCATCCTCGATCACCGCGCGATCCAAAATAATGGATCCCATTCCCACCAGAACTCGATTTCCGATCGTACAACCATGCAGCATTACTTTGTGGCCGACGGTGACGTCTTCCCCAATCAATAATGGATTGCCGCTTTTGTTATGGGCGGATCGATGAGTGACGTGTAAAACACTGCCGTCCTGAATATTGGTTCGAGCGCCAATAAGGATCGTGTTGACGTCCCCACGAATGACGACCAAAGGCCATACGCTGACATCGTTCGCTAGAGAAACATCACCGATCACGACACTGGAGGGATCGATCATGACTCTCTCACCTACCGTTGGGGTGAGGTTTTTAAAGGGTCGAAGGCTTTTCGACATAACTGATTACCTCATAGATGACGGGTATTTTGCCAAGTGGATCGTTCAATAAGCCGAATTTGAGTCAGAAAATAGCCACGGATGCGTAAGATCTCAACGGAAAGATGAAAAAAACAGCTAACGATAAAAAAGATCTCAATAGGGGGTTGTGCAACCCGGAGAGATCCCTATAATGCGCTCCCACTGACACGGCAAAG
>NZ_CAMKXG010000015.1 GCF_946477055.1 Lonsdalea britannica
ATCTACACTATCCTCTTCGTCGGCAGCGTCAGATGTGTATAAGAGACAGCCGCGGATGTTGTCTGGACCGGCGAAGGAGGTCAGCCCTCCCTGTATCGTTCTTCCGAAGCCTCAAGCCGGGCCTTTTGCGCCCGCTGCGGCAGTTCGCTAGGCGCGATTGACGATGCGCCCACTCTCGCTCTGCTGACCGGGGTATTTGACCCGCAGGAAGATGTGGTGCTGATGCCCATTGCTCATTCGTTCGAGGATATGAAACCGGCGTGGTGGAGGAGACGGTGCCCCGACGCCGTGGCGTGAGAGGAAAAGCCTAGCAGATGCCCGTTGTACGACGGGTAACGGAGTTATACCCGAAATCGGGTGACATATACGATGAAGTGGGCTGAGAGGAAAACCATGAGGCCGCGCCGTCACCGGCTGGCCTCAGGCATATCAGTCAGGCTGGTTCTTCTTCGACCAGTCATTGATCTGCTGCTTCAGTTCGTCTTGCAGACGCTTACGCAACATCTGGTCGACCGGCAGCTGGTAGTTCAGATTATCGAACGGACCATACAGACGGAAAGGAATCCGGGTATTTTTCAACAGCTGAACCACGCGGTCGTCGCCCTGCCAGCCATCAATCACCTGCACGCTAAGGTTGATGTTGCAGCTCTGCGCAGGCAGATCCAGCAACCCTTCCCCGCCGACCGCCAAGATCTGCGAACGGCCATCCAGATTGTACATCCGCAGTTTCCCGGCATTCAGTCGGGCCTGACCGGTGATCTGCTGCATCTCGGTGTAATGCTCGTCGCCGCTTTGCCCTTGAACCCCATTGCTGTTACGTTCCACCGCCTGCTGGATCATACGCGGAATGTTCAGCCCATACAGCCGCAGGCGGCTCGCCTGTAGCGCGGCGTTGCCCTGCCATTTGGACAGCATTGCCGGCACGGTGAGGCTGTCACCGCTGAATTTACCCTGCATCGTGAATGTGCCGCTCAGCGTTTCCGGCAACGTCAGTACCCGCATCAGATCGGTTAACTCGACGTTCTCCAGTTCAGGCTGCACGTTAATCGCCGGAGAGGCATCAATATCCAGCGTTCCCGGCAGTGAAAAATGGCCTTCGCCTACTTGGCCGCTCAGCTCGGCAACCGTCACTTTGCCCCGCTGATTGACGCCGCTCACGCTGAACTGGTTCATTTTGACGCCGCGGTAGATCAGAGTGTCAGCGCGCAACGCGAAATGCGCGGTGAAATTACGCAGCCCGCTGTTCGCCAGCTGCGGCGAAACATCGCTGGAGATAACCGGTTTCACGGCGGACGCTTTGTCCGCATCGGCCGTATCGTCATCGTTTTGAGTCAGTCCCAGCAGCGTGTCCAGATCCAGCTGAGCCGAGCGCAGGTCGACCGTATAATCCGGTACAAGCCCTGACGTGTAGGCCGCGGTTCCGCTTAACTGGCTTTGATTGGCGCTCAGAGCAAACTGGCTGACGGTAACTTTTTCCGGCTGACGTTGGTAAGTGGCCTGCATAGAGCCGGTGCCGGTGATACCGCTCGCGGGCAGCCCGGCGCCTTGCAGCTGATAGTCCAGACGATCGACGCGCGCGCTGATTCGCTGAGGAAACTCACGCATGTCTAGCACGGACGAACCCGACAAGGAGAGATCGCGCTGGTCGCGGTTGATGCGGGTGGATAACGTCAGCTGCGCCTCATTGGGGACGCCGCGCGTCATACGCAGATTGATGTCGCGCAGATTGAGCTGTTCACCATTCTCCTGCTGCATAATCAGCAGGCTGTCGGCGACTTCTATGCGCCCGATATCGAAACGCCAGCCGCTGCCGATATCCGGTTCGGCTGCCCCCGGCGGGGCAATTGGCTGATTGATTTTTTTCGGCTGACTTTCCGGGGTGAGCCGGACCACCGCCCCTTTCAGCATGACCTGCTTAACTTCCAGCCGATGGGACAGCAAAGGCCATAGCTTGACGTCCAGACGCATGTTCTCAGCGCTGACAATCGGCGACTGCGCGCCCGGCGCGCTCAGAGACATCCCGCCGGACAGAATGCTCAGCTGCGGCCAGACGTGCCAACGTAAATCGCCGTCCAGCTTCATCTGATAGCCGCTTCGGGCCGCCACCTGACGAGTCATGTAGCCGCGAAAATCATTCGGGTTGATGAGCACGACTAACGCACTCATGCCAGCGGCCAGCACCACCAGCAGAATAACCAGCGCGGTAAAGAGTCTTTTCATGCCATCCTCATTGATATTCGGGCTGCATCAGGCGGCGGCGTCTGTGACTTAGTCTTCGTCGATCCGGCTAGCCACCGCGCCCTGCTGATCTTTGTATTTGGCGTCCTGACGTCGGTTATAAGGCCGAGCCGCCGGGCCAGACAGCGGTTCAAAGCTGAGCGCGCCGATCATCATGCCAGGACGCAGCGCCAACGGCAGCTTCCCTGAATTATAGAACTCCAGCACAATCCGTCCCTGCCAGCCCGGGTCGATGCGGTGGGCGGTCACATGCACCATCAGCCCCAGACGCGCCAGCGAGGAACGGCCATCCAGCCAGCCGACCAGATTGTCCGGCAGGGTCACCGATTCCAACGTCACCGCCAGCGCCAGCTCTCCCGGATGCAGGAAAAAGGCTTCGCCTTCCGGCAGATTGATTTCGTCGCTCATCACGCGATCCAATGCCGCGCTGACTTCGTCTTTCGGACCACTCAGGTCGATATAAGCCGCGGTATGACCGCGAAAGACGCGGAACTGATTTCCCAGACGCACGTCAACCGTGGCGCCGTTAATACGTTCTGCGGGGGGACGTGGCGTAATCACCAGCCGACCATCATCCAGCCAGTTTTCAATATCGCGATCGCACAGTCTCATCATTTTCTCCGCTCAGGATTTAGACAGGTTACTCCGCTGCCGTCGGTTCTGAGTGACCGAGGGCGGCAGCGCCTGCTCGTAACAGTTTATTCAAAGAACTGGCTGATTTTCGCCTTCAAAATATCGATAGCGATGCGGTTTTTACCCCCGCGCGGCACGATGATGTCCGCATATTGCTTAGACGGTTCAATGAATTGCAAAAACATCGGACGTACGGTTTTCTGGTACTGCGCCATCACGGAGTCCATCGAACGACCTCGGTCGTTGACGTCGCGACGCATACGGCGCAACAGGCAAATATCCAGCGGCGTATCGACAAAGATGGAAAAGTTGAGTTCGCCCCTCAGACGGGCGTCGGTCAGCAGCAGAATGCCTTCCAGAATAATGACTTTCTTCGGCTCGAGAAGCACCGTTTCTTCAAGGCGGGTGTGTTCCACATAACTGTACTGCGGCAGCGCGATTTCCTGTCCGCCCTTCAGCATTCTCAGATGCTGTAACAGCAGATTGTGGTCCATGGCGCTGGGGTGGTCATAGTTGGTTTTCACCCGCTCTTCCATCGTCAGATGGGTTTGATCCTTGTAATAGCAGTCTTCCGGAATGACACCAATATGTTCATCGCCCACCTGTTCACGCAACTCACGGTAAAGGGTACTGGCTATGAGACTTTTACCGGATGCAGAGGCTCCGGCAATCCCGATAATGACACACTGGTGAGACTTGTCAGTCATGGCAATAAAGACCTGGTTTACGAAAAATAAAAGAAGGGACACACCGCATAGGGTGTCTGAACGCCGCAATTATAGGGAGTTAGCCGCTTTCACGCCAGCACTAAGCGGGAGAGGGGTTCGCGTCCGAGCAGGACGCGAACAGGAATGGCGCGTTATAGCGCGCGAAACGCGATTTCAGTGGGGATGACTTCGCCTTGCCAGTACAGCTGTGCGGCGACCCGCCCGGCCAGCTCGCGATAGAGCGAGGTAAACTCGCTGTCGGGCTGGCTGACCACGGTCGGTTCGCCGCGATCGAGATCTTCACGTAAAGCGATGTGCAGAGGCAGTTGGCCCAGCAGCGCACAGTGATATTTTTCCGCCAGCTTTTGCGCGCCGCCCGTGCCAAAAATAGGCTCCAGATGGCCGCAGTGGCTACAGATATGCACGCTCATGTTTTCAACGATACCCAGAACCGGCACCTTCACTTTCTCGAACATGGCGATGCCTTTCATCGCATCCACCAGCGCGATGTCCTGCGGCGTGGTGACCACCACGGCGCCAGTCACCGGCACGTTCTGCGCCAGCGTCAGCTGAATGTCGCCCGTCCCCGGCGGCATATCCAGCACCAGATAGTCGAGATCGGGCCACAGCGTATCTTGCAGCAGTTGCAGCAGCGCTTTGCTGGCCATCGGCCCGCGCCACACCATGGCATTGTCATCCGTGACCAGATAGCCGATGGAGTTGGAGGCGATGCCGTGCGCCACGATAGGCGCCATATGCTCGCCGTCCGGCGACGTTGGCCGTTCATGCGTCGTTCCCAACATGGTAGGAATGGACGGCCCGTAGATATCCGCGTCGAGGATCCCCACGTTGGCGCCTTCCGCCGCCAATGCCAGCGCCAGATTCACAGCGGTGCTGGACTTGCCGACGCCGCCTTTGCCGGAGCTGACCGCCACGATGTTTTTCACGCCTTTGACGCCGGGCTGATTGTTCGCTCGGCTCAACGTGGCAATCGCGTGCGTTAGCCGCCACTCCACGCTTTTCGCGCCGGTGAGACGCAGCAGTTGGTCACTGACCGACTCCTTCAGCACCTCAAGCCCGCTCAGCCAGACAAAAGGCATCACAAGCTCAATGTGCAGCACGTCATCCAGCAGCGCGCAGTGATGCAGCGCGTTGAGCGCCATCAGATCTTTATTCAACGTCGGGTGTGTAAAGGCGGCAAGTACGCGGCTCACCGTCTCGTGCAGCGCGTCAGGGCTGTGCCCGGGGAGGTTATCTTTCATCCCGGCTCCTTGAAATTTTGTCATTAATCAGAACACGGCTTTAAGCATAACAGAACGCCACGAACGGGCGTACCGCCACGGAACAAAGTCTTTTCAAGCGCTGCCTGAGCGCCGTTTGTCGCGGGCTAGCGCACGTGAAGCCGCATCCAGAACAGGTTTACGCGCCGCGCCGCTATCGGTTAACATCGTGGCTCTTTCTCACTCATTAACAAGCAAGTTCCCCACTATGACTCAAGTCGCAAAAAAAATTCTGGTAACGTGCGCGCTGCCTTATGCTAACGGTCCTATCCACCTCGGCCACATGCTTGAACACGTTCAGGCGGATATCTGGGTTCGTTATCAGCGAATGCGCGGCAACCAGGTTAATTTCATCTGTGCGGATGACGCCCACGGTACGCCTATCATGCTGAAGGCTCAGCAGTTAGGGATCGCGCCGGAGGAGATGATTGCGGCCGTCAGTCAGGAGCATCAGCAGGATTTCGCGGGCTTCAACATCAGCTACGACAACTATCACTCCACGCACAGCGAAGAGAACCGCGAGCTGTCTACGCTGATTTATCGTCGCCTGAAAGAAAACGGCTATATCAAGAGCCGCACGATTTCCCAGCTGTTCGACCCGGAAAAAAGCATGTTCCTGCCGGACCGCTTTGTGAAGGGAACCTGCCCGAAATGTAAAGCGGCAGATCAGTATGGCGACAACTGCGAAGTGTGCGGCGCGACCTATACGCCGACCGAGCTGATCGATCCGAAATCGGCGATTTCCGGCGCGACGCCGGTCATGCGCGACAGCGAACACTTCTTCTTTGATCTGCCCGCTTTCAGCGACATGCTGCAAGCCTGGACGCGCTCTGGCGCGCTGCAGGATCAGGTCGCGAACAAAATGCAGGAGTGGTTCGACTCCGGTCTGCAACAGTGGGACATTAGCCGCGACGCGCCCTACTTCGGCTTCGAAGTGCCGGATGCTCCGGGCAAATACTTCTACGTCTGGCTGGATGCGCCGATCGGCTACATGGGTTCATTCAAGAACCTGTGCGACAAGCGCGACGATTTGAATTTCGACGACTACTGGCATAAAGACTCTGACGCCGATCTCTATCATTTCATCGGCAAAGATATCGTCTACTTCCATAGTCTGTTCTGGCCCGCCATGCTGGAAGGCAGTAACTTCCGTAAGCCGACCAACCTGTTTGTCCACGGTTACGTGACGGTGAACGGCGCGAAGATGTCCAAATCTCGCGGTACCTTCATCAAAGCAGACACGTACCTGAAGCACCTGGACGCCGACTGCCTGCGTTACTACTACGCGGCCAAGCTCTCTTCCCGCATTGACGATATCGACCTTAACCTGGAAGACTTCGTACAACGCGTAAACGCCGACATCGTCAACAAAGTCGTCAACCTGGCTTCACGTAACGCGGGCTTCATCAACAAGCGTTTCGACGGAAAACTGGCCGATGCGCTGGCCGACCCGGCGCTGTACAAAACCTTTACCGACGCGGCCGACAGCATTGCCGACGCATTTAGCAGCCGTGAATCCGGCAAAGCCATTCGCGAAATCATGGCGCTGGCTGACCTGGCCAACCGCTATGTCGACGAACAGGCGCCGTGGGTCGTGGCGAAGGAAGAAGGCCGTGATGCCGACCTGCACGCGATCTGCTCAATGGGTATCAACCTGTTCCGCGTCTTGATGACCTACCTCAAGCCGGTACTGCCTTCGCTGGCCGAACGTGCCGAGGCATTCTTGAACACGGATCTGCAGTGGGATGCGCTGGCCCAACCGCTGCTGGGCCATCAGGTTAATCCGTTTAAGGCGCTGTTCAACCGTATCGATCCGAAAAACATCGAAGCGATGGTTGAAGACTCCAAGCAGGATATCGCCGCCGCCGCGGCACCGGTCAGCGGACCGCTGGCGGACAATCCGATTCAGGACACCATCACATTCAACGATTTCGACAAGGTCGATATGCGTATCGCGCTGATTCAAAAAGCGGAGCTGGTGGAAGGTTCGGACAAGCTGCTGCGTCTGTCTTTGGATTTGGGTGGCGAAACGCGTCAGGTCTTCTCGGGGATCCGCGCAGCCTATCCCGATCCGGCCCTACTGGAAGGCCGCCTGACGATCATGGTCGCGAACCTTGCACCGCGTAAGATGCGTTTCGGTATTTCCGAAGGCATGGTGATGGCGGCAGGCCCCGGCGGAAAAGACATCTTCCTGCTGAGCCCAGACAGCGGCGCACAGCCGGGTATGTTGGTGAAATAATCCTTGTCAGGCTGGGCTTCGGCTCAGCCTGTTTTTACTCCCCCCTTTGATTCTCCCTGTCCCTTGAACGTCCTTCAGTCTGCATTTCTCTGCTGATTTCCAAGATTTATCCCGCGCCACTCTGGAGCGCGTTAACCGAACGCACATCGATGGTGACGTCTCTGCAAAACTGTTGGCGGATAAACCGAGATCGGAGAATTCCTGATTTAGTTTTCCGAGGGGGCGTAATAGATTGTATTGTAATATTTTTTGTTAGTGCTTTAAACGTATAAGCCGTAAAGATCTAGGCTCGCGCCGCCAGATCCGTCTATTCTCTTGGAGCTAATACGATTTACAGGGATTTTATTCACATCAAGGAGGACGTTTATGTCTCGTATGACCCCGTTGTTTTTAACCGTATCTTTATTCACCGTCGCCGCTAGCGCCTGCGCTGCCAAGCCTCTCACGAGCCAGTCAACCCTCATCAATGCGCTGAATGAGGGAAGTGAAGTGTCCGTCAGTATCGACCTTTCACAGTGTACGCCGCAGAATGGCGCCGTCCCCAGCCAGACCCGTGGTGGTCTGCGCATTCAGGCCTATCGCTTGACCGGAGACAATACTCTGTCGTTCAGCGATGAACACTTTACGGTGGCGAACGACGGCAAACCCATTCAGCAGTTTATGCGCTATCAGGTGCTGCCGGATAATATCGTCAATTTCACGACCTATATGTACGATCTGCCCAGCCTGCAACAGCGCGGCACGGCGCTAAGCTATCGCTGCAACGTCGGTCAGGGCGTTTCTTTCTTCGCTAAATAAGCCTCAATCGAGCTCCCGCCGTCGCTGAGCGGGAGCCGCAATTTACGCCTCTGCTGCATTCTCCTTTTACGCTACGTCCTGCTCTCAAACCTCGCGAACAACCCGTTATAAGATAAAACCAAAAAACATAACGCGGGCTCTTTGCACCTTTCACCGTTGTCGCTATGATGCTTCATCCAGATAAATAGACATCCAGACATAAAGATATCCATAAACTGGCAACACGATTTCCCACCAAGGAGCCCATGATGAAGAAGTTTCACGCCGCGTTAGTGGCATTAAGCATGACGATCGCGCTGCCTGCGTTGGCAGAAAATACCCCTACTCTCGCTCCGCTGCCTGCCGCGCTAGCCAACCATAACGGTCCGGTGCGTATCGCCGTCATCCGTAATTTGGGCTCCGATGACAACACTACTCAGTTCGTTTCCGGCGTACTGGAAGAAGGGAAAAAACTCGGCTTCAAAGTCAGCACATTCCTGAGCAATGGCGACGATGCCCGCTTCCAGGACTTCGTCAATCAGGCTATCAGTCAAAAATACGACGGCATTATTCTGTCTCAAGGGCGTGATCCTTACTCCACCGAGCTGTTGCAGCGCATCGTGGACAGCGGCATCAAGGTCGCAGTATTCGACACCGCGGTGAATCGAGATATTCCCGGCGTTACCGTCACCCAACAGGATGACGCCTCTCTGACCAAGGAGTCCTTCGGACAATTGGTGAAAGATTTCAACGGCAAAGCCAATATCATCAAGCTGTGGGTGGCCGGATTCCCGCCGATGGAACGCCGTCAGGCGGCATACCAGCAATTGCTGAAAGCCAATCCCGGCATTAAAGAGCTGGAATCCATCGGCGCCGTCTCTTCCGACGTGCAGGGCGACACCGCCAACAAAGTCGGCGCGGTATTGGCGAAATACCCGAAAGGAAAAATTGATGCGATCTGGGGAACCTGGGATGCCTTCAGCCAGGGCGCTTACAAAGCGCTTAAAGAGAACGGTCGGACAGAAATCAAGCTCTACAGCATCGACATCTCCAATCAGGATCTGCAGTTGATGCGTGAAGCCTCAAGCCCGTGGAAAGTCAGCGTCGCCGTGGACCCGAAACTGATCGGTAAAGTGAACCTGCGTCTGGTCGCGAACAAAATCGCCGGCGAGCCGACGCCTGCCACCTACGAATTTACCGCCGCCTCAATTCCGCAGGCGCTGCTGGCAAGCCAGCCGGGTCCGGTCAATGTCGCCAGCCTTGGCAAGATTATTCCGGGCTGGGGTCAGACCGATGATTTCATCGCCCCGTGGTTTGCTACACTGGCTGCAAAAGCAAAATAACGGAGGCGAGTTATGGCATCAGCACCTTTGCCCACCCCCGATTACAGCCGCAATATGCGGCTCATCGGCCACAGCGATCAGGGCGGACGCTCTGATGGCGTACAGGTGATGGTTCATCGGGGCTACGCGTATATCGGCCATATGGTGTCGCAGGGCGTTTCCATCGTCGACGTTCGCGACCCCATCAACCCCAAAACGGTGGGGTTTATCCCCGCCCCGCCGGGCACCTGGAATATCCACCTGCAAACGCACGACGATCTGTTACTGGTCGTCAACGCCCGCGATCTGTTTGCCGATGCAAACTTCGCCGAGGAAAAGGTGTATTACACCCGCTCCGTCGCCGAAACGGTGGATACGCGCCAACAAGGCAATACCTGGAGCGCGGGTCTGCGGATTTTTGATATCTCTCGCCCGGACAAACCGCAGGAGATCGGCTTCCTGCCGTTGAACGGCATCGGCATCCATCGCATCTGGTACGTCGGCGGACGCTGGGCTTACGTCTCCGCACTGTTGGAAGGCTACAGCGACTATATTTTCCTGACCATCGATCTGGCCGATCCGCGTAAACCGGAAGTCGCTGGCCGTTACTGGCTACCGGGTATGCACACCGCCGGCGGCGAAACGCCTGACTGGCCGGACGGGAAGCGCTACGCGCTGCATCACGCTATCGTCAGCGGCGATACGGCTTACGGCAGCTGGCGCGACGGCGGACTGACGCTGCTGGACGTCAGCGACCGCACGCAGCCGCAGCTGATCAGTCATCGTAACTGGAGTCCGCCCTTCGGCGGCGGCACGCACACCGCGCTACCCTTGCCGGATCGCGATTTACTGATCGTGCTGGATGAAGCGGTGTTGGACAATCAGGAAGACGGGGAAAAACTGATCTGGGTCTTTGATATTCGCGAGCCGACCAACCCGGTCAGCATCGCGACCTTCCCCCAGCCGAACGAAGTGGATTATGTGAAGAAAGGCGCGCATTTCGGGCCGCATAACCTGCATGAAAACCGTCCCGGCAGTTTCATCAGCTCAACGCTCATCTTCGCGACCTATCAGAACGCGGGCGTGCGCGTTTACGACATCAGCAACCCCTATCGTCCCAAGGAAACCGGCGCGCTGGTGCCCGCCGCGCCAGACCGTATGATGGACCGGCGTCCCGGACGCCCGCGCGTCATTCAGTCATGCGACGTGTTTGTGGATGCAGAGGGGATTGTATACAGCACCGACTACAACGCCGGGCTGTCTATCATCGAATACCGCGGATAATGCATAAACCCGGCGCGGATCTTATCCGAACCGGGTTTTCTTGTATCACTTCAAGCTTAATCCAACGCCAGAATCGTGACCCACATCGGTCCCTGCCCTACCGCATAACGCGACAGCGGCTGCAGATGCCCCCCTTCCGCGTTGATCTGATAGACCTCGATATAGTGCGACTTCTGACCCGCCACAATCAGGAACTGACCGCTGTTGTCGATATTGAAACCGCGCGGTTGGATCTCCGTCGGCTGATGGCCGATCAGCGTCAGATGGCTGCCGTCCTCCGACACCCCGAGAATGCTGACCACGCTGGCGGTGCGGTCGGTGGTATACAGGAAACGACCGTTCGGCGTGATATGGATATCAGCCGCCCAGCGCGTTCCGGTGAAGTCCTCCGGCATCACATCCAGCGTCTGCACGCGGGTGATATTGCCGTCAGCGTCTTTGATGTCGAAAACATCCACCGTACTGTCCAGTTCGTTGACGCAGTACGTGAAGCGGTTGTTAGGGTGGAACACCATGTGACGCGGACCCGCTCCCGCAGCGGCAGGCAGATCGGCGGGCTGATGCTCGCTGAGTTTGCCTGCTGACGACAGATCATACAGACGGATGCGATCTTCTTTCAGGCAAGGCGCCCACAGCACCTTATTCTCCGGATCGATATTGGTAGAGTGGCAGCCCTCCAGACCATCCAGCTGCTGGATAAACTCTCCCGCGACGCCGTCGTCGCCAATCGGGCTGACGCTGACACAGGCATTACTGTATGACGCACAGAACAGATAACGGCCTTCGTGGTCGGTAGACAGATGTGTTGGGCTACCGGGCAGCGCTGCCTCACCCGCCTGCGTCAACGTTCCATCCGGCGCAATGCGGTAGCTGATCGCGCGAAACGAAGGACGTACGCCAACGTAAAGGTGCCGTTTATCGGGCGCAACCACCATGGGCTGAACCTGTCCAGGAGCTTCAACGACCTGTAACAACGTCAACTCGCCTTCGCTGTTGAGCCGCCACACGTGGATGTGCTGGCTTTCGGGACTGGCGGTATAAACCACTTGCTGCATTAGACTCTCCTTTAAACGCGGATTGCGCTTCTTAGCACTCAGACATCAATAGTAGACCGGAACGGCCTATCGCTCCTCACCTCGATGCGGGCGCAGTTGTAACATGGCTCACGTTCTGTAAGGGTTGGCTGACAGAACGAAGGGAAAGCAATTGGCCCTACAGCGCCCTCTCCTTACGGTGTACCATTTGAGAAAGTTTACCTATAACCCGAGAGAAATCACGATGACCTATCGCGCAATCGCCCTCGATCTGGATGGCACCTTACTTACCGCACAGAAAACCATTCTGCCCGCTTCGATGAAAGCGCTGGCCCTGGCTCGGCAGGCCGGGATCAAGGTACTGATCGTTTCCGGTCGTCATCACTCGGCCATACGCCCTTTTTATCAGGCGCTGGAGCTCGATACACCTGCTATCTGCTGTAACGGCTCTTATCTGTATCATTATCAGACAAAGCGTATCTCGGAAGGTCAGCCGCTGACGTCGGAGCAGGCCAGAGGCGTGCTGAAAAAACTGCAGCAGTTCGACATCCACGGTCTGATGTACGCCGACGACGACATGCTGTATGAAAAACCGACCGGTCACGTCGTCCGCGCGCTCGCCTGGTCTGAAACGCTGCCGGTAGATCAACGCCCAAATTTCCGCCACGTGGATAACCTGGAGGAAGAAACCGCACGCGCGCAGCAGATCTGGAAGTTTGCCACTCACCATCCGGACAATGCCCACCTGAATGGTTTCGCGCAGCAGGTGGAAGAAGAGCTGGGCGTGACCTGTGAATGGTCATGGAAGGATCAGGTCGACGTCGCACAGTCCGGCAACAGCAAAGGCCAGCTACTGCGCCGCTGGGTGGAAGAGCAAGGGTTGCAGATGCAGGATATCGTCGCTTTCGGCGACAACTTCAATGACATCAGCATGCTTTCCACGGTCGGTCTGGGTGTGGCGATGGGTAACAGCGCGGATGCGGTTAAAGAAAGCGCGGATGTCGTCATCGGTCACAACGAAGAACCGGGTATCGCGGAACTGATCATGAACCGGATCCTTTGATGGGAAAGCGCACAGGCTGCCATGCCGGTAGCCTGTGCCAGAACATGCATCACGGCGTAATCGAAACGCTTTTAATCTGAACAAACAGCTGTTGGTCCGGGCACAATCCCAGCTCATCTCTGGCCCACGGGGTGATTTTCGCCCAGAGGGCCTGACCGCCGACCCACAGTTTCACCTCGACCTGATCGCCGACCTCCAGACATTCCGCCACCCGCGCCGCCAGCACGTTGCGAATGCTGGTCGCCGTCGGCCGTTCCAATACCAGCGATACATCCGCCGCGTTGATGCGGATGCGCTGCGCGCTGTTCAACGGCGCGTCAACTTTCTGCACCCACAGAGTCTGGTCTCCCAGCGAAAGCGCAGTCATCGGATAATGGGGATGCTGCTGCAACACGTTCGTCTTCAGGATAGTGCTTTGCTCTTCGCGCGGCAGCCAGGGCCGCAACGCGCTGCTGGCCCATACCGTTTCCAGCTCGCCTTGCGTTTTGACCTTGCCCTGATCTAACACCACCACACGGTCCGCCAGACGCCAGATTTCCTCTAGGCTGTGGCTGACATAAAGGATCGGCGTTTTCACCTCTCGTCCCAACCGCTCAAGATAAGGCAACAGCTCCCGCTTGCGCGGCGTGTCCAGCGACGCCAGCGGCTCGTCCATGAGCAACAGATCGGGCGCCGTCAGCAACGCCCGACCGATGCTCACCCGCTGCTTTTCTCCCCCCGACAGGGTCAGCGGATGACGTTTAAGCAGGTGTTCAATTCCCAGCAGCTGCACGATATCGTCAAACTGCCTGCGCATGGCGGGAGCCATACCGTAGCGTAAATTGCCGGCGACCCGATAATGGGGGAACAGCCGTGCATCCTGAAAGACATAACCGATTCGACGCTGCTCGGGCGGCAGGAAAATACGGCGTTCGGTATCCACCAGCACCCGATCGTTGAGCTGAATATATCCGCTATCGGGCCGCGTCAGCCCGGCAATGGCGTTAATCAGCGACGTTTTTCCCGCGCCGGAAACGCCAAATATCGCGGAAATACCGCTGGCGGGCAGAGTCGACGTGACGCTGAGCGACAACTCACCCAACTGTTGAGAGAAATCCAGTTGCAGCATTATCCCCCCAGTCGCCGCCGGCTCCAGCCGGTCAGCCACTCCGACAGCAACAGCGCCAAGAGCGACAGCACGATAGCAATGAGGCACAGTCGGGCCGCCTGCGTTTCCGCGCCGGGCGTCTGAATCAGCGTATACATCGCGAGCGGAATAGTGCGGGTTTCACCGGGGATATTGGAGACGAACGTAATCGTCGCGCCGAACTCCCCTAAGGAGCGCGCGAACGCCAGCACCGTGCCGACGATAATGCCGGGCAACGTCAAGGGCAGCGTGACGGTGAAAAAGACGCGCCACGGGTGCGCGCCTAGCGTGCGGGCGGCCAATTCAAGGCGTGGATCCACCGTTTCAAGTGACAGTCGGATCGCCCGCACCAGCAGAGGAAACGCCACCACGGCAGAGGCCAGCGCCGCCCCACGCCAGCTAAAGCTGAAACTGACGCCGAACCAGTCATAAAGCCAGGCGCCGATAACGCCCTTTCGCCCCATGCCTACCAGCAGCAGATAGCCGATAACGACCGGCGGCAGGACCAAGGGAAGATGGATGAGGCTATCCAGTAGCGACTTGCCGGGAAACCGACAGCGCACCAGAATCCACGCCATCAGAATTCCCAGCGGCAGGCTACCGCTCACGGCTAACAGCGAGACCTTGAGACTCAGCTGAATCGCCTGCCATTCATAGTCGCTGAGCCCCATTAGCGCGGAGTGAAACCGTAGCGTTTGAAGACGTCCGCGGCCTGCGGCGTTTTCAGGTAGTCAGAAAAGGCGTTGGCCGCCGCCGTGTCGTGATCTTTCACGATAGCAACCGGGTATTCCACCGGCTTATGACTGCTGGCCGGGAAGATCCCCACAACCTTCACTTTCGCGCTGGCGACCGCGTCTGAACCATAAACGATGCCTAGCGGCGCTTCTTCACGCTCTACCAGCGCTAACGCGCCGCGCACATCGCTGGCGCGAGCCATCAACGGCGATAGGGTGTCCCAGGCTTTCAGGTTTTGCAGCGCCTCCTTGGCGTAGATACCCGCAGGAACATGGTCCGGATCGCCGACGGCCAGACGGCCGCCCTTGAGCAGGCTCGTCCATGGGGTGGAGGTATTGATATCGATCGATTTTACGTCGGCATTTTTCGGTGCGATGACAACCAGTTCGTTACCCAACAGCGTATAGCGGCTGCCGTTGTCGATGAGCTGCTTGTTCTGAGCGTAATCCATCCACTGCTGGTCGGCGGAAATAAAGATATCGGCAGGCGCGCCCTGCTCTATTTGGCGCGCCAGCGTCGACGACGAAGCGTACGACGCCACGATCGAAACCTGCTTTTCTTGCTGATAATGATCTGCGATTTCCTGCAGCGCATTGGTCAGCGACGCCGCGGCGAACACCGTAACTTTATCGGTCGCCGCGGAGGCCCCAGCGATCATTCCCAGGCTTAATGTGACTACGGCCAGCCATTTTTTCCATGAATACTGCATGACAATGTTCCCCGTTATTTTACCGTTGTGTAGGCGATAATATAACGGTAGTTACAAAATGACATCTGCTTTGTGGAAGCTGAATTGACGAAATAATGACAGGAAAAAGTCCGGCGAACGCCGGACTTTCAAAGAGAGGGGATCAGGACGCTTTTTGTGAAGATTTGGATTCGTGATGACCCAGGGCGGAGAAGACGTTAAACACCTCGCCCAGACCGTAAATGCACCCCAGAATCAAGGCCATCATCACCGGCACCATACATACCGCAAACAGCAGACTACTCAGCAATTCCAACATGTCGACCTCACTTGAAGCAATGGCTGTCGTGGCAAGACAGCAATCCAGATTCATCAGGCTACCGTCAAATGCTAGCCCGCGCTTGTAAACAGTCTACCCGAAAAGTATGAATTAATGCGGCCTTTCGTGCGATTTGCCCGCCGCCGGAAAAATGGTGACAATACCTTTTGCCGACGCGCTTCTCTCAATGGAACCTATTGCCATGCAAGCAGAAATCCTTCTTACCCTGAAACTGCAACAGCGTCTGTTTGCCGATCCCCGCCGCATTGCGCTGCTCAAACAGATCAAGCAGACGGGTTCCATCAGTCAGGGAGCCAGATTAGCCGGTATCAGTTATAAAAGCGCCTGGGACGCCATCAACGAAATGAATCAGCTGGCCGACCAGACCCTCGTCGACCGAGTGACCGGCGGCAAAGGCGGCGGCGGCGCGGCGGTCACGAGCTACGGGGAACGCTTGATCCAGCTGTATGATCTCTTAGCGCAGATTCAACAGAAAGCCTTCGATGTCCTGCAGCAAGACACGCTGCCGCTCGACAGTTTGCTGGCCGCCATCGCGCGTTTTTCCCTGCAAACCAGCGCGCGCAACCAGCTGTTCGGCACGCTGATCAGCCGGGCGGAACAGCCGGTTCAGCAACATTTGGAAATTCTACTGGCCGACGGCAACACCCGAATTCAAGCCGCGATTACCGCCCAAAGCGCGGAACGCTTGCAGCTGACGCAGGGCAAAGAGGTGCTGGCATTGGTCAAGGCGCCCTGGGTGAGCGTCACTCCGCAGGATCAACCCACCACAAACGCGGATAACATCCTGCCGGGCAAAATTACCCACCTGCAAACAGGCCTCGATCACAGCGAAATATGGGTGACGCTGACTGGGGGAGAAGTGCTGTGCGCGACGCTCTCCAACGCCACCGTTGCGCGCTATGCGCTTCGGCTCGACCAGTGCGTCAACGCCAGCTTTAGCGCTGAGCAGGTGATTATCGCCACGCTGTGCTGAGCCGCAAACGCGCCGATGACTCGCACGCCGACAAAATAAAGGGCGCAGGAATACTCACTAAGGAAACCACTATGTCATTTTTGCAACTGCATCAGGCACGCTATCGACTCAGCGACACCCGCACGTTTTGGCTGGATGACGTCACCGTCCGCCAAAAAGAGAGCTGGGCGTTCGTCGGCGCCAACGGTAGCGGCAAATCGGTGCTGGCAAAGGCTATATCCGGCGAGTTGCCGTTGCTGGAAGGCCAGCGGCAGTGCGACTTTCAGCGCATCGCGCGGCTGTCGTTCGAACAGTTGCAACAGTTGGTGAACCAGGAGTGGCAGCGTAACAATACCGATATGCTGAGCGAAGGCGAAAATGATACCGGCCGCACCACCGCAGAAGTGATTCAGGACGCCATCAGCGACGACGCGCGCTGTTCCGCGCTGGCCGAACAGTTCGGCATCGTCCCTCTGCTGCAACGGCGTTTTAAGCATCTGTCCACGGGGGAAACGCGTAAGGTTATGCTGTGTCAGGCGCTGATGCCGCAGCCTGACCTGCTGATTCTGGACGAACCGTTCGATGGGCTGGACGTCGGTTCCCGTCAACAGCTGAGCGACCTGTTAGCACAGTTGACGACACAGGGCTATACGCTGGTGCTGATCATCAATCGCTTCGAGGACATTCCCGCGTTTGTCGAACACGTCGGGGTGCTGGCGGACTGTTCGCTCACCCGCCACGGTCAACGCGATCAGATTATGGCGGATGAGCTGGTGGCGCAGCTGGCCTACAGCGAGAAACTCCACGATGCCCGTTTACCAGAGCCAGAATCGCCGCGCCCGCAAGGCAGCCCAGACGCATCGCAACAGCCGTTGATCCAACTTCATCACGGAGTCGTGAGCTACGACGACCGCCGGATACTGGACGACCTCAGTTGGACCGTGATGCCCGGCCAGCACTGGCAGATTATCGGGCCTAACGGAGCAGGGAAATCGACGCTGCTGAGTCTGATCACCGGTGACCATCCGCAGGGCTACAGCAACGATCTGACGCTGTTTGGCCGTCGACGGGGCAGCGGTGAAACCATCTGGGACATCAAGCGACACATCGGTTACGTCAGCAGCAGCCTGCATATGGACTATCGCGTCAGCATCAGCGTCCGCCACGTCATTCTTTCCGGATTTTTCGACTCTATCGGCGTGTATCAAACCGCTTCCGATCGGCAAAACCAACTCACGGCGGAGTGGCTGTCATTGCTGGGTCTGCCCGACGCCACGGCGGATGCGCCCTTCCAATCGTTATCCTGGGGACAGCAGCGTCTGGTACTGATCGTCCGCGCGCTGGTGAAACACCCCGCCCTGCTGATCCTTGACGAGCCATTGCAGGGATTAGATCCGATAAATCGTCAGCTGATCCGCAGCTGGCTGGACCGGCTGATTGGAGAAGGCGACACGCAGCTACTGTTCGTCTCGCACCATGCGGAAGATGCGCCGCACTGCATCACGCATCGCCTAGAGTTTGTCCCGGAAGGTTCAACCTACCGCTACCAGCAAGAGGCGTGCTGAGTTGACCAGTATGACCCGGCGATGTCGTCGGGTCCGTCCGTTTAACGTTCCGGCCATCAGACCACCTTTGTGAGAGCGATTCCACGAATTTACTTTTCAGCTTATTCTGTAGGTAAAACACTTAATTGTTTCGTGGAAGTTTGTACACTGTCTTCATGATGAGAGCATCAGGCTCAACAAAGCGCATTGTTCCCCTTTTCAATCGATTTTACGTCGGGCTTTGCATGCTCCCTCTTTTCCCTATTTTTTGACTAGAGGTCATTATGAAGGTACTGGTTACAGGTGGGAGCGGTTACATAGGAAGCCATACCTGCGTGCAGTTGATCGCCTCAGGCCATCAGCCCATCATTCTCGATAATCTGTGCAACAGCAAATCGAGCGTCGTCCCCACCATCGCGCGACTTAGCGATCAAATTCCTATCTTCTATCAGGGCGACGTCCGCGACCGACAGCTGCTGGATGAAATTTTCTCCGAACATGCAATTGATGCCGTGATTCACTTTGCCGGTCTCAAAGCGGTGGGCGAGTCGGTGCAAAAGCCGATCGACTACTATGATAACAACGTCTATGGGACGCTGACGCTGGTCGACGCGATGAGAAAAGCCAACGTCAAAACGCTGATATTCAGCTCTTCGGCCACGGTCTACGGCGATCAGCCGCAGATCCCCTATCAGGAAAGTTTTCTCACGGGCATGCCTGCCAGCCCCTACGGGCGTAGCAAACTGATGGTGGAGCAGATCCTGCAGGATCTGCAACGCGCTGAACCAGAGTGGAGTATCGTGCTGCTGCGCTATTTCAATCCGGTCGGCGCGCATCCGTCGGGTGAAATGGGGGAAGATCCGCAGGGGATCCCCAATAATCTGATGCCATATATTGCGCAGGTCGCCGTGGGTCGCCGCGATTCCCTGGCGATATTCGGCAACGATTACCCTACCGCCGATGGCACCGGCGTAAGAGACTATATTCACGTTGTCGATTTGGCGGACGGTCACATCGCCGCCATGAACACGCTGCATCGCCAGCCCGGCGTCCACATCTATAATTTGGGAGCTGGCGTGGGTTACAGCGTGTTGCAGGTCGTTGCCTCATTCAGCAAAGCCTGCGGCAAACCCGTGCCTTATCACTTCGCGCCGCGACGTGAAGGCGATTTACCCGCCTACTGGGCGGATGCGGAAAAAGCAGCCCGCGATCTCAACTGGCGCGTGGCACGGACTCTGGATGAAATGGCCGCCGACGTCTGGCGCTGGCAGTCTTCTCATCCGACGGGGTTTCCTGACTAATTTCGACGGCAATGGCGTCTCTCCGCGCCGTATCACTTAGCGGGACGCGTTGTCAGTCGCGAAGTGGAGAGCGCAATGCATAGCGAAACGACCGATATGCTGGCCCCGGACGGTCAGCCTTTTCAACGACATATACTGCGAAATGCCTCCGGTATGTCTGTCACCGTGATGGACTGGGGCGCGACGTGGACGTCTTGTCTACTGCCGCTGCCCCCCAATGAAACCCGTGAAGTCCTGCTCGGCTGCGCGCCCGAAGATTATCCCCATCAGAGCGCCTACCTGGGCGCCTCCGTTGGTCGCTATGCCAACCGGATTGCCAATGCGGTCATTGAGAAAAGCGGACACGTCACTCCTCTCGCGGCCAACAGCGGAAAAAACCAGCTGCATGGCGGCCCTGTCGGGTTTAATGCGCGTCGTTGGCAGATTGTCCAGCACAGCGAGAACGCCATCACCTATCAGCTGCACTCTCCGGCGGGCGATCAGGGGTTTCCCGGTCATCTCACCGTAGAAGCGCATTATCATCTCACCGACGACAATCAGCTGACGATCACCTATCGTGCGGAGGTCGACACTCCCTGCCCGGTCTGCCTGACTAACCATGCCTATTTCAACCTCGACGGGACGTTCGAGGATGTCCGTCAACATCACCTCCAGCTGTTCGCCGACCAGTTTCTGCCGACCAACGCGGAAGGTATTCCTTTTGGCGAGATCAAGTCTGTTGCCAGCAGCAGCATGGATTTCCGTCTGCCAAAAACACTGATGCAGGATTTTTTGACGGACGACGATCAACGCGCGGTCGGCGGCTATGACCATGCCTTTTTACTGCGGCAGGATACGCCCTCGCCCCATCCGGCCGCCGTATTGTGGTCCAGCGATAAGCGAATCAGACTGGACGTCAGCACCAGCGCCCCCGCGTTGCAGGTGTACACCGGCAATGCGCTCGAAGGTACGCCAGATCGTAACGGCGGCCACTACCCTAACTATGCTGGCATCGCGCTCGAAAGCGAGTTTTTACCGGATAGCCCTCATCACCCCGAATGGCCGCAGCCTGACTGCTGGCTCAGGCCTGGGGAAACCTACCTGTCGCTGACCGCCTATCGGTTTTTCTTCGATGATGCGCCGAACGTGCTCTAGCCGCTCGATGAATGATGTCTGGACTAATGTCCGCGACCTTAGGTCAGATCAAAAATCATCGGCGGATTATGAGTACACTATCCACAGCCCTGACCGGCGATAGGTGGCCCGAATAGTCACCAGAAGATACTATATGGATCGTCGGTTTTAATGCCGCCCGTTGGCCGCCCTTTTCGGTCATCGGTCCCCTGATACTCTGGCATTTGGGGAAAGTGACAAGCTGAACCGATCAAGCTAGCTGTTTTATGCCGCAATTGCGCGCAATAAACTGACAGTGAGACGACAAGCGATTGCCGATGACTGTTCTACAGCCCTATAATGTGGCCAGTCATTACAGAAATCTTAGGATCTGAAGGAGTTAAGCTATGGCTGTAACTAAGCTGGTACTGGTACGACACGGCGAAAGCCAGTGGAACAAAGAAAACCGCTTCACCGGCTGGATGGACGTTGAACTGTCTGAAAAAGGCGTCAACGAAGCCAAACAGGCTGGTAAATTACTGAAAGAAGAAGGTTTTTCTTTCGATTTCGCTTACACCTCCGTGCTGAAACGTGCCATCCACACACTGTGGAACGTACTGGACGAACTGGATCAGGCTTGGCTGCCAGTAGAAAAAAGCTGGAAACTGAACGAACGCCATTACGGTGCTTTGCAGGGACTGAACAAATCCGAAACCGCTGATAAATACGGTGACGATCAGGTGAAACTGTGGCGTCGTGGTTTTGCCGTGACTCCGCCGGAACTGACCCGTGAAGACGACCGTTTCCCGGGGCACGATGCGCGTTATGCTTCTCTGACCGACGAAGAGCTGCCGCTGACTGAAAGCCTGGCGCTGACCATTGATCGCGTGGTCCCGTTCTGGAATGAAACCATTCTGCCGCGTCTGAAAAGCGGTGAGCGCATTGTCATTGCTGCCCACGGTAACTCACTGCGTGCGCTGGTCAAATATCTGGACAACCTGAGCGAAGACGAAATTCTGGAACTGAACATCCCGACTGCCGTACCGCTGGTTTACGAATTTGACGAAAACTTCAAACCGACCAAACGTTACTACCTGGGCAACGCGGACGAAATCGCCGCTAAAGCTGCAGCAGTAGCGAACCAGGGTAAAGCGAAGTAATTTCGCTTCCACCCAATAAAAAACCCGGCTCAGGCCGGGTTTTTTATTGCTCGTCGTAAATAACTCGTTGCATCACGTCTTAACGAGGAGAGTGGCGACGGCGGAGACATCACTTTACCCTAAGGGCTGTTTTGCAGACGCTGACGAAACAGATGCACGCCTCTTCAGAGAGGGCTCATACCTATTCTTCAATGAGTGGACGCAGTCGGAACCGACCAAACGAGGCGGAAACAGAGATCGGAACACGCCTTCCCCTATCCTTTCGCAACCTCAAACGTAAAACCACCGCCATAAAGGCGGTGGTTTTTATGTTATAGCTCTGACCGACGATTAGCCGCGGCGTTGACGCACCGCATCGGCTAACTGACGCAGCAGCGTTGCGGTATCATCCCAACCAATGCAACCATCGGTGATGCTTTTACCGTACACCAGCGTCTCGCCGCTATCCGGATTTTGATTGCCTTCGACCAGATGACTTTCGATCATCACGCCCATAATGGCTTTTTCGCCACCCGCGATCTGCGCACAGACATCAGTACCCACGTCCATCTGTTTCTTGAACTGTTTGCTGCTGTTGGCGTGGCTAAAGTCGATCATCACCTGCGGTGTCAGTCCGGCTTTTTCCAAACCGACTTTCACTTCCTGCACATGCTTCGCGCTGTAGTTTGGCTCTTTACCGCCGCGCAGAATAATGTGGCAATCATTGTTGCCGCTGGTATTCACGATGGCGGAGTGACCCCACTTGGTCACAGACAGGAAGCAGTGCGGCGCCTGAGCGGCGTTAATCGCATCGATGGCGACCTTGATCGTGCCGTCGGTGCCGTTTTTGAATCCAACCGGGCAGGACAGACCGGAAGAAAGCTCACGGTGTACCTGAGACTCCGTGGTACGCGCGCCAATCGCGCCCCAGCTCATCAGATCGGCCAGGTACTGCGGAGTGATCATATCCAGGAACTCACCCGCGGCGGGCAGGCCGGTGTCGTTGATATCCAGCAACAGTTTGCGAGCGATGCGCAGGCCGTCATTGATCTGGAAGCTGTGATCCATGTACGGGTCGTTGATAAGTCCTTTCCAGCCCACCGTCGTACGCGGTTTCTCGAAGTAGACTCTCATGACGATTTCCAGCTCGCCATTCAGTTCCTGACGCAGCGCCTGCAATTTAGCGGCATACTCTTTCGCAGCTTTAACATCGTGAATGGAGCAAGGACCGATAATCACCAGCAGACGATCGTCGCCGCCGTGCAGTATTTTATGGATGGCAGAGCGGGCCTGAGATACCGTCTTGGCGGCATTTTCCGTCGCGGGAAATTTCTCCAGCAGCGCGACAGGTGGCAACAACTCTTTGATCTCTTTAATTCTTAAATCGTCGTTTTGATAACTCATAGTAATCCCAATCATTCCCGAACGGTGGGCTTAGCCTGTGGTCATTGCCCACAATCCCGTCAGCCACAAATAAAAGCAGGAAACCCCGCGGATGATGCATTATAAAACAAGCTAACGACTAAAATCCCTGAATAATTCACCCTCGTCCGAGGAATACCCAGGCGCCTACGGTGTTTCCCAGCAATGAATTCCCTTTCCCGATGCGAATGTGGGTTTTTTGTCCCGTTTGACATACAGTTAAAACAGGCATGTAAACAGGAAGCCATTCGATGACCCAATCTCGCTCTAAAGAACAGAACAATAGTCAACGACTGCTGGCGGCGTTTACGATCACCGCCGTTTTCATGGTCGTTGAAACAGTCGGTGGGCTGATCTCAGGCTCCCTCGCGCTGCTGGCGGACGCCGGACATATGCTAACTGACACCGCCGCGCTGCTGGTGGCCTTGCTGGCCGTACGCTTCGCGGCGCGTCGTCCCACCGCCAACCACACTTTTGGTTTCCTGCGGTTGACCACGCTCGCGGCTTTCGTGAACGCCATCGCGTTATTCATCATCACCGTATGGATTTGCTGGGAAGCCTTTCAACGCTTTAGCCATCCCCAGCCGATAGCGGGCGTCCCGATGCTGATCATCGCCGTCGGTGGTCTCTTGGTTAACCTGTTCGCGTTCTGGCTGTTACATCGCGGCGGCGGCGAAAAAAACATGAACGTCCGAGCCGCGGCTCTGCACGTGCTAGGCGATATGTTGGGCTCGGTCGGCGCGATTGCCGCAGCGCTCATTATCATGGTGACCGGTTGGACGCCGATTGATCCCATTTTATCCCTGGTGGTATCAGTGCTGATCTTACGTAGCGCGTGGTCATTGCTGAAAGAAAGTCTTCATGAGTTGCTGGAGGGGTCGCCCGCACAGATTGATGCCGAGGCGTTAAAGCGGGATTTAAGCGCCGATATTCCGGCGGTGCAAAACGTACACCATGTCCACCTATGGCAGGTCGGAGAAAAGCCGCTGCTCACGCTGCACGCGCAGGTGACGCCCCCTGACGATCACGACGCCCTGTTGCAACAAATCCAGGCCTACCTGCTACAGCGTTATCAGATAGACCATGTGACCATCCAGATGGAATATCACCACTGCGATCACGGCCACTGCCATATTCAGCAAGTGGCCGGCGAGCACCATCATCATCATCACCACTGATGGCGCTCAGTCGCTGTTAGCCGGCTCGGGCCAGAGGGCGCGACTGATTCTCGCGGGCGCCCTTTATCCACAGCCAGGAGCCGTTGAGGGCTATCAGCGTCAGGATGGCGTATTGCAGTGACATCGCATAGACGCCCTGATAGGCAAAGATCACCACGCTGATAACATCGATGACCACCCAGATCAGCCAGTTTTCGACGTATTTACGCGTCATCAGGATCATCGCCACGATGGACAGCACGGTCATTGTGGAGTCCCAGAAGGGGAAAGCATCAGGCTGTAGCTGAGGACGCTCAACGCTGATTCCGATGCCTTTCATCAACATCATGGCGATATCAGTCAACAGCGCAAAGAGCGCGTCGATATAAACCGTCATCAGGCCAATCGCCACGATGCATGCCGCGCCCCATCCCAGTGATTGCGGCAGAGACAGCCAGCGTATGCGCAACTCGGATTCATCGGCGCTGGTCTTACGGCTCCAGGCATACCACCCATAGAGATTCGCGCCGAAGAAAAAGATCTGCAGCAGCAAGCTGGCATAAAGCTGGATCTGAAAGAAAATCAATGCAAACAACGTGACGTTGATCAGCCCGAACAGATAATTACTCGTCTTCTCAAGGCTAGCCAACCCGATACACAGTAAACCGAATAAAGTCCCCAAGGCTTCAACCCACGACAGGTCGTAACCGTTCGCGCCTAAAGGGATATGAACCAGAATATTGCTCGTACTGAAAAAATCCATCTTCACCTCGTCTGACCCGAAACTCACTGTATTGTCATGGCCTCTGACCGTAGAGTCAGACGGCGTTTTATATACTAAACAAAATAGCCATATCACACCACTTAATTACGCTTTAATGCGACATAAATTGCACTTGGGTTTAATTTATTAAAAATGAATGACTGGATTAATAAGGATAGCTGGCGAGCGGCCTCTCGCCCGGCGCTGTGCTGGCAACATACAAGGGAAAATCCGTCGCGCTTGACGACATCGTCGATGCACGAAGCCTCAACGAGCGTTTTCATTACCTTGCGTTACCCGACTCCGATAGAGAAACGCCGCAAAGCG
>NZ_CAMKXG010000016.1 GCF_946477055.1 Lonsdalea britannica
CGTCGGCAGCGTCAGATGTGTATAAGAGACAGGCTTTTATCATATTGCGTTACATTTATTATATTATGTTTATTTTTTTATATTTTCGTATTGGGTTAATGTCTAAATGGTTTTATTAAATCCATGAATAAGGGAAATTCAATATGAAATATAGAAAGGTTTCTATTTTACTCAGTTCCATTACCGGTTTGGCAATATCCATTGCCTCCTTGAATGCCTATTCCAGCGCCGAAGGTATTTATCCCGGTACTATGAATAACAATAGCCATGTCGCAACGTCTGGTCATCAGCCTCAGTGGGTGTTGGCGTCTAGCTCGGCAAGCAGCCGAAGCAGCAGCCCTTCGCAGGGTAGTTCGAGCGGAAAGGCATCCGGACGTAGCAACAAGGGAAGTAATGATAATAGAAATGGTCGATTCTAAAATGAGTCGGCTCATCTTCCGGGGGAAATAATCGATCACCCGGCGCCACGTGTAACGCTAAATAATCTCTGCGCTAAAAAATAGATGGTCATTAACACGCTATTGTGGCAACGATTTTTTATACGCATCGATTATTTTGTGTGGTTACCTCAAGGTTATCCATTGTTATTGTCGTGGTCATATACAGGGGCGGATTATCCGCCCCTGTGCTCTCCATTATCGGTGGGATAAAAGCCTTAAATAAAAAACAAATAGCGTTTTAGGAATAATCTGGAAGAAATAATTGAGATATCGAAAATACTTCTACTGCTTTTACATATTAAAAATAGTGAACATTGAAGGCGGCATCTTATTCAACTGCCGTGGACAGACATCAGGTTAGCGTTGGTTTTGCCTTGTCCCCGACTGAATGACGGCGTCACCATCATTGAAAGAGGAGGAGTGGCAATGTCAGCGGTAAGTTGGAAAGCAATAATCAGACAGGAACAGGGAGAACGAAGTGGTTTCTCCCCTTGTCATGCCGTCCTCCCGAATCGATGATGAGAGCGTATTCGATGCGGAAGGAACGAGGAGAACTTAAACGTCTGACATGGCTTGTCAGCTTATTCGGCGTTTTCACGCTGTGTATGCAGCATATAGTTAACGTCTACACTCCCGCCCAGACTGAATGTGTCGAACAGCGGATTATAGTGCAACCCAATGATGTGCTTTTCCCGCAGTGGCGTCGCATCAAGCCATCCCAGGAGTTCGGCAGGGCGTATAAACTTTTTGATATCATGCGTTCCACGCGGCACCATTTTCGCGACACACTCGGCGCCGACTATCATCATCAGCCACGCTTTGGCGTTGCGGTTGATCGTGGAGAAAAATACCTGTCCCCCGGGTTTGACCAAACGGGCGCAGGCTTCGATGACGGAACGCGGGTCGGGCACATGCTCAAGCATCTCCATGCAGGTCACGACGTCATATTCGCCAGCGTGAGCCTCGGCATGAGCTTCTACGGTTTCCTGCACGTAATGTACGTTGATTCCACTTTCCAGAGCATGAAGGCGCGCAACCTGCAATGGTTCGCCCCCCATATCGAGCCCCGTCACCTGAGCGCCTTCGCGCGCCATGCTTTCGGACAAAATACCGCCCCCGCAGCCTACATCCAGGACCTTCTTACCAAACAGGCCTTCGGCATGACGGGAGATATATCCCAGACGCAGCGGATTAATCCGGTGTAGGGGTTTGAATTCGCCTTCCAGGTCCCACCAGCGGGAGGCGACGGCTTCAAACTTGGCGATTTCGTCGTGGTCGACGTTTTGGGTATGGGAATCAGCCTTCATGTGCATGTCTTACCTTATCGTCATTTTTCGCTGTTAGTGAGTATATCCGGCCTGCCGCGGTTGTTGTAGTCGAGCCGATGCGCGTGGGAGGGAATGCATCGGCGTAGGCCATAAAAATCAGTCTCCTGGCCCGGCGGTAAAAACCCGGCGGGGGGTGCGGAGTTTCCCCCGAAACGCCGCTTTGTGATATACTTTTTCACCTTTTGAACTCGGGTAGATGCATTAATAGAGGGATAGCGGCTCCATGAGCGACCTTGCCAGAGAAATTACACCGGTTAACATCGAAGAGGAGCTGAAAAGCTCGTATCTGGACTATGCCATGTCTGTTATTGTCGGACGTGCGTTGCCAGATGTTCGCGATGGCCTGAAGCCGGTACACCGTCGCGTACTGTTCGCGATGAACGTACTCGGGAATGACTGGAACAAACCTTATAAAAAATCGGCCCGTGTGGTCGGGGACGTCATCGGTAAATACCACCCCCACGGTGACAGTGCGGTTTACGACACCATCGTGCGTATGGCTCAGCCATTCTCGCTGCGTTACATGCTGGTGGATGGACAGGGTAACTTTGGTTCGATCGACGGAGATTCCGCTGCCGCCATGCGTTACACCGAAGTTCGCATGTCGAAAATCGCCCATGAATTGCTGTCCGACCTGGACAAAGAAACGGTCGATTTCGTGCCGAACTACGACGGCACGGAACAGATCCCAGACGTCATGCCGACGCGCATTCCCAACCTGCTGGTCAACGGATCTTCCGGTATCGCGGTGGGAATGGCGACCAACATTCCACCTCATAACCTGTCTGAAGTGATTGACGGCTGTCTGGCCTACATCAACGATGAAGACATCAGCCTTGAAGGCTTGATGGAGCACATCAAGGGACCCGATTTCCCTACCGCCGCCATCATCAATGGTAAGCGCGGCATCGAAGAAGCGTATCGCACAGGCCGCGGCAAGGTGTATATCCGCGCTCGCGCCGAAGTCGAAGCAGATCCGAAAACCGGCCGTGAAACCATCATCGTGCATGAAATTCCTTATCAGGTGAACAAAGCTCGCCTGATAGAGAAAATGGCCGAGTTGGTAAAAGACAAGCGCATCGAAGGCATCAGCGCACTGCGCGATGAGTCCGATAAAGACGGGATGCGTATCGTCATCGAGATCAAACGCGATGCGGTGGGTGAAGTGGTTCTGAACCACCTTTACTCCCAGACGCAGATGCAGGTCTCCTTCGGTATCAACATGGTGGCGCTGCATCAGGGCCAGCCGCGTTTGATGACGCTGAAAGAGATCCTGTCCGCATTTGTTCGTCACCGCCGTGAAGTGGTGACGCGCCGCACGATTTATGAGCTGCGCAAAGCGCGCGAACGCGCCCATATTTTGGAAGGTCTGGCCATTGCGCTGGCGAACATCGACCCGATCATCGAGATGATCCGTCAGGCGCCAACGCCTGCCGAAGCGAAAGCCGCGCTGGTGTCACATGCCTGGAAACTGGGTTCCGTCGCCGCCATGCTGGAACGTGCTGGCGACGATGCCGCGCGTCCTGAGTGGCTGGAGCCGGAATTCGGTATTCGCGACGGTCACTATTACCTGACCGAGCAGCAGGCTCAGGCCATTCTGGATCTGCGTTTGCAGAAACTGACCGGTCTGGAACATGAAAAGCTGCTTGACGAATACAAGGCGTTGCTGGAGCAAATCGCCGAACTGCTGTTCATTCTGAACAGCCCGGATCGCCTGATGGAAGTGATTCGCGAAGAGCTCGAAGCGATCAAGGAACAGTACAACGATCCACGTCGCACCGAGATCACCGCGAACAGCGCCGACATCAACATCGAAGACCTGATCAACCAGGAAGATGTGGTGGTGACGCTGTCTCATCAGGGTTACGTGAAGTACCAGCCGTTGACCGACTATGAGGCGCAGCGTCGTGGCGGACGCGGCAAGTCTGCCGCCCGCATCAAGGAAGAGGACTTCATCGATCGTCTGCTGGTGGCGAACACCCACGACACGATCCTGTGCTTCTCCAGCCGCGGTCGTCTGTACTGGATGAAAGTCTATCAGCTGCCGGAAGCCAGCCGTGGAGCCCGTGGACGTCCTATCGTCAACCTGCTGCCGCTGGAGCCTAACGAACGTATCACCGCCATTCTGCCGGTACGTGAATACGAAGAAGGGCTGAACATCTTTATGGCGACAGCCAGCGGTACGGTGAAGAAAACCGCGCTGACCGAGTTCAGCCGCCCACGCAGCGCCGGCATCATCGCCGTCAACCTGAACGATGGCGACGAACTGATTGGCGTCGACCTGACGGATGGCAGCAACGAAGTCATGCTGTTCTCCGCTTCAGGCAAAGTCGTACGCTTCTCCGAGCAGGCGGTACGTGCGATGGGTCGTACTGCGACCGGTGTGCGCGGTATCAACCTGCAGGATGACGACCGTGTGGTTTCGTTGATTGTTCCTCGCGGCGACGGCGATATCCTGACCGTCACGCAGAACGGCTTCGGTAAGCGTACTGCTGTGGGCGAATATCCGGTGAAATCTCGCGCCACCAAAGGGGTGATCTCCATCAAGGTGAGCGAGCGTAACGGACAGGTCGTCGGTGCGGTTCAGGTCGATACGGCCGATCAGATCATGATGATTACTGATGCCGGAACGCTGGTGCGTACCCGCGTATCCGAGGTCAGCATCGTTGGTCGTAACACCCAGGGCGTCACGCTGATCCGTACTGCCGAAGACGAAAATGTCGTCGGCTTGCAGCGCGTCGCCGAACCGGTGGAAGATGAAGAGCTGGACGGCGTCGTTGGCGTCGACGGTGAGAGCATTGAAGAGGAAGGCGATGAGCACGAATCTGACAATGACGACGATGAAGCCGTAGACGACGAGTAATCCGAGGCGATTTCTCCGGATGTGATACTAAGCCAGCGTGTGATGCGCTGGCTTTTTTTATGCGGGATCGGTACTGTGGTAGCCGCTGGTTCAGCGGCAGTTTTTTATCCCATAACCTGACGGTATTCCCTTGAAATTTGTAGCTTCATTTCAGACCACTCTGAAATTTTCCCGGTATTTGTTCCGGGCGCTGGCTCTGGCGCTGTGGCTCCTGGGAGCGCTGATCTCATTGTTTTATATCAGCAAGGCGCTTAACGAACGCGAGTCTCAGCTGAGGCATCTGTTTACCCTGAATGCCGACCAGTCTTTGGGATATATTCGCCGCGCGACGGACGTGGCGCGCGAGCTGAAATACATGGCCACCAATCGGCTGAGCGTGGCCAATCCCGGTCGGGAGCATCTTACCGAAGTGCAGGAGAAGGCCTACTCGATTTACGGTATGTCATCGTCGGTCAACTGCGCTGCAGAATATGAGAAAAACCCCTCCCAGCTGACGCCGCTCATCCACTTTTTTGAGCAGTGGCACCACGATTTCTCTTCCGTCTACGACCTGAATCGTATTTTCTTTGTCGACCGCCGTCAGCAGTGTCTGGTGGATTTCGGCATTCGTAACCAGTCGTTGGATAGCGAAAGTCTGGTCAGAAACGTGCAAGAACGCCTGCAAGGGCAGCGCAACAGCAAGCTGTCGACCCGCCGTGACGACAGCCTGTTCTGGGTCAGCTCCGGTCTGACCTCTGAGACCGGTTATTTCTACGCATTGATGCCAATCTATGTGGAAAACCAGCTGGTGGCGGTGATGGGAATCGAACAGCCCATCCGGCTGGATGATTTCATGCTGAGCAGCGATTTGCCGTTCAGCGTTAAACTGCTCGATCAAAACAACCGCACGCTGATGCAGTTCAGCGATGCGGCGCGCAATAACATCAACGGGCCATATCCGGACATCAGCGCCTACTTCGGTTACATCAATAACTACAACGCACTGATTCTGAAGAAGGCCTTGCTGCCGACCACGCTGAGCGTCGTGTACGCGCTGCCGTTGGAGGTCATTCTGGCGGCGCTGAACTCCCTGATTATGAACATGGCGTTGCTGAATTTGCTGTCGGCCATTGCGCTGTTTGTGATTACCCGTGTGCTGGAGCAGCGCATGTTTCTGCCGGCGGAAAGAAACGCGTTTCAGCTGGAAGAGAACGAACAGTTCAACCGTAAGATCGTGGCCTCCGCGCCGGTAGGGATCTGTATCCTGCGTATCAGCGACGGCGCCAATATTTTGAGTAACGAGCTGGCTCACAACTACCTTAGCCTGCTGACCTACGAAGACCGTATCCGCGTGACCAAGATTATCTGCGAACAGCAGTCCAAGTCCGTGGATGTATTGACCAGCCGTAACCACCATCTGCAAATCAGCTTCGTGCATTCACGCTATCGCAACGAGAACGTCGCGATTTGCGTCCTGCTGGACGTCAGCGCCCGCGTCAGAATGGAAGAGTCGCTGCAGGAAATGGCTAACGCGGCCGAGCAGGCCAGCCAGTCCAAATCGATGTTCCTGGCGACGGTCAGTCATGAACTGCGCACGCCGCTATACGGCATCATCGGCAACCTGGATTTGCTGCAAACCAAGACGCTGCCGAAAGATGCTAACCGGCTGGTGACGGCCATGCACAATTCGTCTGAGCTGCTGCTGAAAATCATCAGCGACATCCTCGACTTCTCCAAAATCGAGTCCGAGCAGCTGAAGATCGAAAACTGCCAGTTTATCCCGCGTGAAGTTATCAGCCACGTGGTGAGCAACTATCTGCCGCTGGTGGTCAAAAAGCGCCTGACACTCTACTGCTTTATCGAACCCAAGGTGCCGTTGAGCCTGTCGGGCGATCCGGTGCGCCTGCAGCAGGTGTTGTCCAACTTGCTGAGCAACGCCATCAAGTTCACGGATACTGGTTGTATTGTCTTTCAGGTGCGCTGTTGCGACGGGTATATCGAGTTTCTGGTGCGGGATACCGGCGTCGGGATTAATACGCGCGAAGTAATGAAACTGTTCGATCCCTTCTTCCAGGCTGGAACCGGCGTGCAGCGGCATTTTCAGGGCACCGGTCTGGGGCTGGCGATTTGTGAGAAGTTGGTCAACCTGATGGATGGCGACATCACCATCGAGTCGGCTCCGGGGCTGGGCAGCCAGTTCGGCATCCGCATTCCGCTGTATCAGGCCCAGTATCCGCTGACGGTGATTAATCCTCTCTTACAGGGGAAAAACGCCTGGCTGCGGATTCGCAACGCCTATATGGGAAATTATCTGCGCGCCTTCCTGCAGGAGCATGGCCTCAATGTGCAGGACTATAGCGGGCAGAGCGTGGCGGCCGACGAGATCGTGATCAGCGACTATCCGTTGAGTCAGAACCTGGGCGCGCGGGCGCACATCCTGATTAGCGGGTCGCATACCGGATCGGCGCAAGAAGTGTCGCCGGGATGTTGGGAGCACAGCACTTCGGCTCCGCAGGATCTACCGCTGCTGCTGCAACGCATTTATCGCGGCAAAGAAGCGCTGCCTGCCCCGACGTCCGCCGCTCCGGCTTCGGTGAGCTATAGCTGCGACAACGACGACATCCATATTCTGGTCGTGGACGATCACCCGATTAACCGTCGTCTGCTGGCGGATCAGCTGGGGTCATTGGGTTATGAGGTTGTCACGGCCAACGATGGGTTGGACGCGCTCGACGTGCTAAGCAAATCCACCGTCGATATCGTGCTGACGGACGTCAATATGCCGAATCTGGATGGGTATGGCTTTACTCGCCGGATGCGGGAGATGGCGATGACGCTGCCGGTTATTGGCGTGACTGCCAACGCTCTGGCGGAAGAACGGCAGCGCTGTTTAGAAGCCGGTATGGATAACTGCCTGTCGAAACCGGTCACGCTGGATACGCTGCAACAGTCTCTGGCGTATTACGCCAATCTGGTGCGGCAGAACAACGCTGCGCAGTCCAACGATAGCTGACCGTCGTCCTCGCCCCGATACACGCTGGTAGCAGGTCAGGCTTGTCGTGCGTAGGGGAGTGGGAACGAAAAAAAGGCTCTGAGAAGAGCCTGAGTATGGAATGCCCGCCGAGATGATCGGCGGGTGGTCGGCATTACTCTTTTTCTGTCGACGCGACGCCGACGGAGGAGAGGTAGTTCAACAACGCAATATCGTTATCGACCCCGAGTTTGGTCATGGCCGATTTCTTCTGACTACTGATGGTCTTGATGCTGCGGTTAAGCTTTCTGGCGATCTCAGTCACCAGGAAACCTTCCGCGAACAGACGCAGCACTTCGCTTTCCTTCGGCGACAGGCGTTTATCACCGTAGCCGCTGGCGCTGATTTTCTCCAACACTTTGCTCACGCTTTCCGGCGTGAATTTCTTGCCTTTCTGCAATGCGGCCAATGCCTTAGGCAGATCCGTCGGCGCGCCTTGCTTCAGGACGATCCCTTCGATGTCCAGCTCCAGTACGGCGCTAAGAATCGCGGGGTTGTTGTTCATGGTCAGAACAATAATCGACAGCTGCGGAAAGTGACGCTTGATATATTTGATCAGCGTAATTCCGTCGCCGTATTTATCCCCTGGCATGGATAAATCAGTAATAAGAACGTTGGCGTTGAGCTTTGGTAAATTATTGATTAATGCTGTTGAGTCTTCAAATTCCCCAACGACGTTCACCCACTCGATTTGTTCCAGTGATTTTCTGATGCCGAAAAGAACGATAGGATGGTCGTCTGCAATAATTACATTAATGTTGTTCATTGTTGTTTACTCATATTGTTGGCCACCTTGCTGTAGTAATGCACTGACAAAACGTTCAATCTGTTGAAGGTTATTTACTATCTGCACACTATCCTGCGAGGTTATAAGTTGTTCCAGGACTTCACACAATTGTTTGCCCGGATGCAGATTCAGCATGGCAAACACGCCTTTGAGCCGGTGGGCTGTTTGAGCCAGTGACACAAAATCGCCATCTTGGATTTCAGTATACAGCCTGTTCATATCCTCCGGTACTGTCTCTACGAACAGTGAAAAGTAATCGCTGCTGCGCAGTTGACGAGCGTAAAAACCGATGTCGTCATCCGTTGCCGGATGGCTGTCGTCGGTGGACGTTTCCAACTGCTGCTCGATCAGTTTCAGCAGAGCATCCAGCATCAACTGACTGATGTTGTAGCTGGTGCGCAGCCGCCGTTTGCCCAGAGAAACCCACTGTGTGTCTTCCCCGGTCACCAATAGCGTGTCGTCTGCGACTTTACCTGCGTTATCCGTAATCGTGAGGTCCGCTTCCTGATTAATCAGGCGTTCGTCATAAATGACGAAGTCCGCTCCCCACTGACTGACCATGCGGCTAACAATCTGCCGTACTTCATCCGTGGTGATATCCAGCAACACTGTAATACCATCCAGCAGCTTTTCCTCTTCCTCTTCCGGGAGCTCGACGGGCTCCATTTTTAGCGTCAGCGTATATTGCGTACCTAAATCCGGCAGTCGGTTGATTTGCAATTGACCGCCCAGTTTGTGACAAAGCTGATGACATAAAAATAAGGTTAATCCGGAATTTTGGCTGAATCGATCAGAAAGTGCCGGTGCAGCGAACGGATGCTGTACATTATCGAGCTCTTCGACAGAAACATTCGTACCCGTATCGTTAATTTGTATGACCAATTGTCCTGATGACTGTTCAGGGTGTTTCAGCGTCAGCGTAATTTTGCCGTAGTCCGTATTCGTAATGGCATAATCCATTAATAACGAAAGCGTTTTCTTTAATAGCTCGCCGTCGCCCAGATACATCTGTCGAATATCCAGCTGGTAATGATTAAACAGGCTGACTCCTTTTTGCTGTATACGCGGCAATAAGGTCAGCAGTAAATCGTCGACGAGCGCGAGCGGTGCAAAAGGCGCGTGCGCCACATCCCATTCGTCGTTTTCCAACTGTGCCTGCAGAGCGATATTCTCCATCAGGCTCAGGGCGCAGGCGGCCTCGCTAATCAGCAGTTGCAGCGACTGCTGCCGTTCGTCTGGCGTCTGTTCATTCCGCAGCGACAGCGCCAGCTGATGCACGGCGTTAAGCGGTTGTTTGAACTCCTGACTCAGGTTGTGGAACAGCTGTTTACGCACGGCGATGTTCTTATCAAACTCCTGTTGCGCCAGCTGCAATTTCTTGTTGATGACGATTTCCTGCTCTTGTTCGCGTAGCAAAAACAGGCAGTAGTCCGGCACGAACAGGCTATAGAACAGCCTGACTTCATACATCTCATTATCGACCGTGGCCTGAATCACGCCCTGATGCTCTTCCGCCAGCGTCGCAATTTTCTTCAGGCTGAGGTGCGGATACAGGCGTTCCGCTAGCGCGTTCGCCACCACCACCTTATTGGTGCTGAAGTCATAGACCAAGACGCCCACCGGCAGATGGCCGATGATCTCGGTGTACATGTTCTGCTGTTTCTTCAGCCGGTACGACAGGTCTTCCCGAGGACGGGAAAAGTGGCGTCGGAAGGCGTAAAAGCCCATCAATGCGATCAGCAGCAGCGCCAGATTGAGCAATATCATCCAGATATTGGTGCGCAGCATGTCGGCGATCAGACGGTCCAGCGGAATGCTGTACACCATTTTGAGCGGTGCGTTGGTCAACTGGGCGGACACTTCGACCATCGTGCCTTCCAGACGGACGTCGGTCGGTGTCTCGTTATCGGTGCCGGTTTCCATGCTCATCGGCAGCGTTTGCTGACGCAGCATGAGATTCTCCCGCTCCATGTTGCGCGGGATTAAATCGTTGATCGACAGGTCGAAGGCGATGACGGTCGCGAGATGCCCCGGCTGGTTGAAGGTCGTGCGCAGGGTGAAATAGTAGTTGTTATAGAAGCGCAGCTTGCGCAACGGGGAGAAGCTCTCACGTTCGTCCAGCGCATTCGCCTGCTGCAGCATTTCGGCCTTGCGGGCTTCAATCAGCGCCGCGATATAGCTGCCGCGAAACTGGGAGGAGACGTCTTTTAGCGGCTGGGTTGACACCATAGTCAGGCTGTTATCGGTGCCGTTGAGGTAGTACATCGAAAACACGTCGGTCTTCGCGCCCCACAGAATGTCCAGATACTGCGAGATCTTGTGCATAGAGTAGAGCGTACCCTTCTCGTGCTGTCCAAAAATCAGCGTATCGGTCTTCTGGCCGCGCTGCTCAACGTAGAACACGTTCGGCACCAGCGTGATCACGTTCACCGCGCCTTCGGTCGGAGGCGGGGCATCCACAAGCAGGTTTTTATAAATCTGATCGGTAAAGAAGCGATAAGTGTCGATCCGCTTTTGCATACTTTCAGCGATATCGGTCAGAGCATATTTCTTCTCCGTCATCCAGCCATTGATGTAGTTGTAGCTGAACGCCCCGAACACCAGCAGTAGCAGTAACACAAACAGAGAAAAATAACGCATGATGATGGCGGGCATGACAATCAATCTCCAGACGAACGGATGATGGCGCGAGAGCTGGCACAGACTGCCAGCAACAACATAACGATAACGCCCAGCGCCAGCGACAGGCTGCTGATCTGGGCGACAAATCCTAACAGCGTCGGGCCGAGCAGAGAACCGGCGTATCCCATCGTCGTAATGGATGCCAGCGCCAGATGCGGCGGCATGATCGTCTGATTACCGGCGGTGGAAAACAGAATGGGCACCACGTTGGCCGCGCCCAGACCGACTAGCGCAAAACCGGCGATGGCCGTTATGGGATTATCAATGGTAATCGTCATCAGTAATCCCGCGGCGGCGCACAGACTTCCGCCAGCAACGACGGCGAAGCGGCCTAAACGGTTAACCACGCGATCGCCATACAGTCGACCCAGCGTCATCGTGATGGAAAAGGCGGCAAAGCCGATACCGGCCTGACGTGCGTCAATGCCGCGAAAAGCGGTCAAATACAGCGCCCCCCAGTCAAGAACTGCGCCCTCAGTCAAAAACATAATGAAGCATAAGAAACCGATAAACAGCACCCATCCACGAGGGATCGCCAGCAGAGGCCCTTCGTTGGCGCGGGACGTCGCGCGCAGCATATGGCGCTGCGACCAGAACAACATGAGCCAGACCAGCAACGCGACCGCCAGCGTCGCAAGTAGGGGAGACAGTCCCAGCCACAGCAGCAGGCTGACGCAACCGGCGCCGACGATCCCGCCGACGCTATAAAAGCCGTGAAAGCTGGACATCTGGGCCCGTTGATTGGCGCGTTCCACTTCAACGGCCTGCACATTGATGGCGACATCCATTAATCCCAGCATCGCGCCCAGCAATCCCAGAATCAGCGCCATTGATGGAAACGCTCCGGGCAGAGTCAACAACGGCAGCAACACGCATAGCACGGTGCCGGAGGCGAAAATGACACGTCGACAGCTAAACCGCGCGGTCAGAAATCCCGCCAACGGCATGGAGATCAGTGAGCCGATGCCAATGCTCAGCAGCAACATTCCGAGCGTAGCGTCGTTGATGTGCAGCCGATGCTTGGTGTAAGGCACCAGAGGCGCCCAGGCGGAAATGACCGTGCCGGAGATCAAAAAACCGATTCGGGTTGCGACCTGTACGGCTTTATCCGTCAGGGGAGAGTCAAGGGAAATGGGCTTGGTGTCGACGGTTGAACGCATGAGAGACAGAGACCACGTCTGGAATCAGAGATATAGGGTACTTTTATCATAATTCAGGGCTTTTATCGAAAGAGGATCTGTTTTTCCTCGCCGTCACGTCATCTTTTTTCAGGGCGCGCATGGGGCCGATTCGCACCTGACCGCTGCGCGTTTCAGGAGGCCGAAACGCCAGTAAAGACGGCCGTGCGCGGGACAATCTGCGTCGAAAAGTCACCCGGCGTTTTTTTTCCAGAGACGCGCCCGTATAATCCCACACTTTCAGTTAGGATTCCGGGGGCAACGTGGAGCAACTTTCAGGCCTGTTGCAGCGTATGGAGCGGGCGCTTGGTGCGCCGCTGCCAGACAATGCGGGCTTTCGCACGTTCACGCTGTCGGCGGAAAGTGGGGACGCGGCAGCGCTGTTGGCCTGGCTGGCCGCTCAGGCGTTGTATCCGCAGTTTTACTGGCAGCACCGGCGAGAGCCGGAAGAGGCCGCCGCGTGCGGCGCCGTGTGTACTTTCGCTTCCGTCTCTGAAGCTGAAGCCTTTCTGCAGCGTGAAGATATCGACGACGATGTGCGGCTGTGGGGGTTGAACTCGTTCGGTTACCCCACGCTGGCTCAGGCGGAGCCGCTCGACGGCTACCTGTTTTTACCGCGTGTCACGCTGCGGCGTCAGGGCGAGCGAGTACAGCTCCGGGTCAATATCTTCAGCAAGATCTCGCTGCGTCAGGATGCGGAAATCGCGTTAAATGCACTGCGTCAGCTGTCGGCCGCGCACCCTTTGCCGCCTTTATCGGCCACCGTCAGGCTCACAGCGCATCATCCCGAAAAAGCGCAATGGACCGATCTGGTCCAGCAGGCGTTGACGGAAATTGAGGCTGGAGCGCTGGAAAAAGTGGTGTTGGCGAGAACGACTCAGCTGACGCTAGACCGGTCTCTGGCGGCCGCAACCTTGATGTCCGCCAGCCGCGCCGCTAATCATGACTGCTATCATTTTATGTTGGCCTTCACGCCAGAGCGCGCTTTTCTGGGCTCCAGTCCTGAACGACTCTACCGTCGGGAAGGAAACCATTTGGAAACCGAAGCGCTTGCGGGAACCGTCGCCAACGATCGTAATGACCAACGGGCTGGCGAACTGGCCCGTTGGCTGATGCAGGACGTCAAGAATCAGAACGAGAACCGGCTGGTGGTGGATGACATCCGCCAGCGCTTGTCTCAGGCCGCGACGGCGTTGGACGTTTTGCCGATGGAGACGATCCGTTTGCGCAAGGTGCAACATCTGCGCCGCGCGATCCGTGCTGAACTGTATGACGCGAAAGACAGTGTCTGTTTGCCGCTGTTGCAGCCGACGGCGGCGGTGGCAGGTCTGCCTCGCGCCGCAGCCCGAGACTATCTGGCCTGTTATGAACCCTTCGATCGCGGCTGGTACGCCGGGTCGGCCGGTTACCTGTCGCGTCAGCAGTCGGAATTCTGCGTTTCGTTGCGTTCGGCGGATGTCGAAAGTGATCGGCTGACGTTATATGCCGGTGCGGGAATTGTCGCCGGATCGGATCCACAGCAAGAATGGCAGGAACTGGAAAACAAGGCAGCGGGCCTGAAGTCGCTGCTGGACAGTGATATGTCATAGTGTTGTTTTATGTTTGTTGTGCCTGCTAAGTGTTTACATCAAAGTCGGCGGAATAAAACAAAATATAATTATTGCTACAACCCGCAACCAGAGTTGTTGAGTCGACCATGTCCACTAATGTATTTAATCGCCGCTGGGCGACAGTTCTGCTGGAAACGCTGACCCGGCATGGCATACGTCATGTCTGCATCGCGCCCGGCTCTCGCTCGACGCCGCTCACGCTCGCGGCGGCGGAGCACGCGGCGCTAACCTGCCATACCCACTTCGATGAACGCGGACTGGGGCACCTGGCGCTGGGGCTGGCAAAGGCCTCGGGGCAGACGGTGGCGGTGATCGTGACGTCGGGAACGGCGGCGGCGAACCTGTATCCGGCGATCATTGAAGCCGGTCTGACCGGTGAAAAGCTGGTGGTGCTGACGGCCGACCGGCCGCCGGAGCTGATCGACTGCGGCGCAAATCAGGCCATCCGCCAACCCGGCATGTTCGCCTCTCATCCCACGCATACGCTGGCGCTTCCCCGACCCACCCCAGATATTCCGGCGCGTTGGCTGGTGTCCGCCGTTGACGACGTCGTAGGGCGGTTGACGCACGGCGCGCTGCATATCAACTGTCCTTTCGCCGAGCCGCTGTACGGCCCGGACGACCCAGAGGCTTACTCCATCTGGCTGCAGGCGTTGGGATCGTGGTGGCAAGCATCTTCGTCGTGGCTGCGTGCGGATGAATCTGCGCCGGACTGCGCCGCACAGCCTGACTGGTCGGCGTGGCGTTGCAAACGCGGCGTGGTCATCGTCGGTCGTATACCGGCCGAAAGTGGGGAGGCTATCGCCCGCTGGGCCGAGCAGCTGGGTTGGCCGTTGATCGGCGATGTGCTTTCCCAATCCGGCCAGCCCTTGCCTCATGCGGATCTGTGGCTGGCACATCCGCAGGCCTATTGTTTGCAGCAGGCCGAGATTGTCGTCCAGCTCGGCGCCGGTTTGACCGGTAAGCGGCTCTTGCAGTGGCAGGCGGCCATTCAGCCGCAGGAATACTGGCTGGTAGATGCGCTGCCCGGTCGGCTGGACCCGGTTCATCATCGCGGACGTCGGCTGGTCGCGCCCATCGCCGACTGGCTGATCGCACATCCTCCCGAACCTGATGCGCCCCAACCGTGGGCCACCGACTTGCCCGCGTGCGTCGAACGCGTCGGCGCGCAGGTGGCCGCCCGACTAACGGAAGGATTTGGCGAAGCGCAGCTGGCGCATCGGTTGCCTGCGCTGTTGCCGGAGGAGGGGCAGCTTTTTCTGGGCAATAGCCTGACGATCCGTCTGGTGGATGCATTGGCCCAGCTGCCCGCGGGCTATCCGGTGTACGCCAATCGCGGCGCCAGCGGCATCGACGGTCTGGTCTCCACGCTGGCGGGCGTGCAGCGCGCTACCGCGCGTCCCATGCTGGCGGTGATTGGCGATCTGTCCGCGCTGTATGACGTCAACGCGCTGGCGCTCCTGCGTCATCCTCCCGCACCGCTGGTACTGATTGTGGTGAATAACAACGGCGGCCAGATTTTCTCTTTGTTGCCGACGCCCGAGCAGGCGCGGGAAACATTCTATTGTATGCCGCAGCAGGTGGAGTTCAGCCACGCCGCCGCATTATTCGGCCTGCGTTACGCCCGGGCGACGAACTGGCGCGAGGTCGTCGACGCCGCGTCCGACGGGTTTAAACAGACGGCGACGACGTTGCTGGAGGTGTCGGTATCGCCGAAGGCGGGCGCGGAGTGCCTGCAACAGCTTCTGGCCGAGGTCGCCACATGGTGATGCGCGCACGCCGTCTTCAACAGGGCGAGCCGGGACAGCCGTGGCTGGTTTTGCTCCACGGACTGCTGGGCAGCGGCGAAGACTGGCAGCCCATCCTTCCTTTCCTCAACGATCGTCCTGTGTTGCTGGTCGATCTGCCGGGTCACGGCGACTCTCGCCATCAGTCCGCCGATAGCTTTGACGACGTCAGTCGTCAACTCACCGCGCTGTTGGCGGAGGAGGGCGTGAACGACTACTGGCTGCTGGGCTACTCGCTCGGCGGCCGTATCGCCATGTTCCACGCCTGCTACGGCGAGACCTCGGGACTACGTGGTTTGCTGGTGGAAGGCGGGCATCCCGGTCTGGCGACGGCGGACGAGCGTGAGGCGCGGGCGCTGCATGATGCCCGCTGGGCGCGCCGTTTTGCGGAGGAGCCGCTGGCGCAGGTGCTGGCGGACTGGTATCAGCAGCCGGTCTTCGCAGACCTCACCCTCGCGCAGCAGCAGACGCTGGTGCAGCGGCGCAGTCATAACGACGGCGCTGCGGTGGCCGACATGCTGAATGCCACCTCATTATCTCGTCAGCCGAGCCTGACTGCCTCGTTGCAGCAGCTGTCGGTGCCGTTCGGCTACGTGTGCGGCGAGCGCGATATCAAGTTTCAGACGCTGGCGCGGCAGGCGGCTCTGCCGCTGCTGAGCGTGGCCGACTGCGGCCATAATGCCCATCAGGAGAATCCGTCCGGCTATGCGGCGCGGATCCGTTCATTGATTTCCCATCCCGTAAAGGAATAAACCCTATGCTGTATCCGAGTGAAGAACTGCTGTACGCCCCCACCGAATGGCACGACTGCAGCGGTGATTTTGTCGATATTCTCTACCACAAATCGGCTGACGGCATTGCCAAAATCACCATCAACCGCCCTCAGGTACGTAATGCCTTTCGTCCGCTGACGGTCAAAGAGATGCTTCAGGCGCTGGACAACGCGCGCCATGACGACGGCATCGGCGTGATTATCCTGACCGGCGCAGGCGACAAGGCATTCTGCTCCGGCGGCGACCAAAAAGTCCGCGGCGATTACGGCGGCTATCAGGACGACAGCGGCGTTCACCACCTGAACGTGCTCGACTTCCAGCGTCAGATCCGTACCTGCCCTAAACCGGTGGTAGCGATGGTGGCGGGTTACTCCATCGGCGGCGGCCACGTGCTGCATATGATGTGTGACCTCACCATCGCGGCGGAAAATGCCATCTTCGGTCAGACCGGTCCCCGCGTCGGCTCCTTCGACGGCGGCTGGGGCGCCTCCTACATGGCGCGCATCGTCGGTCAGAAAAAAGCGCGGGAAATTTGGTTCCTGTGCCGTCAGTACGACGCGCAGCAGGCGCTGGATATGGGACTGGTTAACACCGTCGTCCCGCTGGCCGATCTGGAAAAAGAAACGGTGCGCTGGTGCCGCGAAATGCTGCAAAACAGCCCGATGGCGCTGCGCTGCCTGAAGGCCGCGCTCAACGCCGACTGTGACGGTCAGGCGGGATTGCAGGAGCTGGCGGGCAACGCCACCATGCTGTTCTACATGACCGACGAAGGGCAGGAAGGGCGCAACGCCTTCAATGAAAAACGCCAGCCTGACTTCAGCAAATTCCGGCGGAATCCGTAATGCGTCGGGCGACGCTCTACCGTTACAGCGTACCGATGGATGCCGGCGTGGTGCTGCGCAACCAGCGGCTCAAAACCCGTGACGGGCTGATCGTGCAGTTATGCGACGGCGAACGGTGCGGTTGGGGCGAGATAGCGCCGCTGCCGCAGTTCAGTGTCGAAACGCTGGACGATGCCGAGACGGCCGTGCGTGCGTCGTTGCTGCGCTGGCTGAACGGCGACGCGCTGGAAGACACCGGCGTGCCATCGGTCGACTTCGGTTTGAGCTTCGCCGACGCGGAGCTTTCAGGAACGCTGCCACAGGACGCCGACTATCGCAAAGCGCCGCTGTGCAGCGGCGATCCGGACGAGCTGTTCGCGATGCTGCAAGGGCTGCCGAACCCGGTAGCGAAAGTCAAAGTCGGGCTGTACGAAGCCGTGCGGGACGGGATGATCGTCAACCTGTTGCTGGATGCTTTGCCGCAGCTCTCCCTGCGTCTGGATGCAAACCGCAGCTGGACGCGGGCCAAAGCCGATGGTTTTGCGCGTTACGTCGATCCGGCCGTGCGATCCCGCATCGCCTTTCTGGAAGAACCGTGCAAAACCCGCGAGGAATCGCGGGCCTTCGCGCGAGATACCGGCATCAATATCGCGTGGGACGAGAGCGTCCGTGAGCCGGACTTCCGCGTGGAAGCCGAGCCGGGAGTCAGCGCCATCATCATCAAACCCACGCTGACCGGTAGTCTGAATCGCTGTCGACAGTGGGTTCGTCAGGCGCATGAGGCGGGTCTGACGGCGGTGATCAGCTCCAGCATTGAATCCAGTCTTGGTTTGACCCAGCTGGCGCGATTGGCGCACTGGCTCATGCCAGAGGTCATCCCCGGTTTGGATACGCTGGATCTGATGCAGGCGCAGGTGTTGCGGCCTTGGCCGGACAGCCCATTGCCGCTGCTCAACGTTGAACAGTTGGACGAACTATGGCGGTCGTAGCCGACTGGCCGTGGCGGCACTGGGCGCGACAGCAGCCCGACGCGACGGCGCTGATCCGTGACGATGAAGACTGGAGCTGGCGCAAGCTGGCCGATGAGGTTGAAAAGCGTTCTGCGGCGTTCGTCCGTCAGGGCGTCACTGAGGGGAGCGGCGTCGCGCTGCGTGGGCGCAATAGCAGCGAAATGTTGTTGAGCTACCTGGCGCTGTTGCAGTGCGGCGCGCGTTTGCTGCCGCTTAATCCACAGCTGCCCGTCACGCAGACGGACGTGCTGCTGCCCTCGCTGGATATCCGCTTCGGTCTGTGTTTCAGCGAGACGCCTTGGCCTGATGCGATCGTCCCCCTGACTGCCGGGAGCGACGAAGCCGTAGAGCCTCAACCGCGCACCGCATGGGATCAGGCGCGACTGGCGACGATGACGCTGACCTCCGGCTCTAGCGGCCTGCCGAAGGCGGCGGTGCATACCTTTGCCGCGCATCTGGCGAGCGCAGAGGGCGTACGCGGACTGATGCCCTACGCGATGGGCGACAGCTGGCTGCTCTCCTTACCGCTGTTTCACGTCTCCGGGCAAGGTATCGTCTGGCGCTGGCTGGCGGCGGGAGCCTGCTTGGTGGTGCGGCCGGGGCATTCGTTAGATATTGCGCTGCGGGGCTGTACGCATGCTTCGCTGGTGCCAACGCAGCTATGGCGTCTGCTGGCGCAGGGCGACGTGCCGCCATCGCTGACCTCGGTACTGCTGGGCGGCGCGATGATCCCGTTGACGCTGACGCAACAGGCCGAAGCCATCGGCATTCGTTGCTGGTGCGGTTACGGGCTGACGGAGTTGGCCTCCACCGTGTGCGCCAAGCGCGCCGACGGGCGTCCCGGCGTCGGTCTGCCGCTTGCCGGACGTCATATTCAAGCCGTGGATGAGGAGATTTGGCTGCGAGGCAGCAGTCTGGCGTCCGGTTATTGGCGCGATGGCGCGCTGCACCCGTTGACCGACTCGCAGGGCTGGTTCCATACCCGCGATCGCGGCGGCTGGGATGGCAGCGAGTGGCGCATCATGGGACGGTTGGATAATCAGTTCTTCAGCGGCGGTGAAGGCGTTCAGCCGGAGGATGTGGAAGCGGTGCTATTGCAGCATCCGGCGGTTGAATTCGCCTGCGTCGTGCCGGTGGATGATGTGGAGTTCGGGCAGCGCCCGGTTGCGGTGGTTGAGACCGCGGGGGAGTGCGATCTGACGATGCTTCGCGACTGGCTCGCGCCGCAGCTGGTGGGATATCAGCGTCCCGTGGCGTTCTATTTTCTGCCCGGGACGCTGAAAAACGGCGGCATAAAAATCTCCCGTCAGCAGGTCGCCGCCTGGGTGCGGCGGCAGCGCGGCTGACAAACCTGCGGGCGGTGTGTCCGTGAAAGACACTCGCCGTCCGCAGGCAGGAAATTAACGGCCCAGCGCTTTGGCGACGCCCGCGCCGTAGGCCGGATCAACTAGGTTGAACAGCGCGATCTGACGGTCCTGAATGAACTCAGGCACCTGAGACAGCTCGCCGGCGATACGCTGGAACATCCGCTGATGCTCTTCTTCGCTCAACAGCTGGAACAGCGCGCGCGGCTGGCTGAAGTAGTCGCCGTCTTCGCGGTGATTCCAGTGATCGGCCGCGCCTTCCAACGACAGTGGCGGCTCGCTGAAGTCAGGCTGTTCCTGGAATACGTTGAAGCTGTTCGGCTCATACGTGGCGCCGTTGCCGCTGTTGCCGTCCACGCGCATCGCGCCGTCACGGTGATAGCTATGGAACGGGCAGCGCGGTTTGTTGACCGGGATCTGGTGGTGGTTAACACCCAGACGGTAACGCTCGGCATCGCCGTAGGAGAACAGACGGCCCTGCAGCATTTTGTCCGGCGAGAAGCTCACGCCCGGCACGACGTTCGCCGGGCTGAAAGCGGACTGTTCCACTTCGGCGAAGTAGTTTTCCGGATTGCGGTTCAGTTCGAAATAACCGACATCGATCAGCGGATAGTCGCCGTGCGGCCAGACCTTGGTCAGATCGAACGGGTTGTACGGCACCTGAGAGGCTTCCGCTTCCGGCATGATCTGCACCTGCAGGTTCCAGCGAGGGAAGTCGCCGCGGTCGATGGCGTCGAACAGATCGCGCTGAGAGCTTTCACGGTCTTTCCCGATCAGCTGTTCCGCTTCGTCGTCCATCAAGTTTTCGATACCCTGCTGGCAACGGAAGTGGAATTTCACCCAGAAACGTTCGTTGTCGGCGTTGATGAAGCTGTAGGTGTGGCTACCAAAACCGTGAATGTGGCGATAGGATTTCGGCAGGCCGCGGTCGCTGAAGTCGATAGTCAGCTGGTGCAGCGCTTCCGGCAACTGGGAGAAGAAGTCCCATTTGTAGACCGGGTTACGCAGGTTGGTACGCGGATCGCGTTTTACCACGTGGTTCAGATCCGGGAATTTCAGCGGGTCGCGCAGGTAGAAGACCGGCGTGTTGTTGCCGACCAGATCCCAGTTCCCTTCTTCGGTGTAGAATTTCATGGCAAAACCACGAATATCGCGCTCAGCGTCGGCACCGCCACGTTCCCCGGCGACGGTGGAGAAACGCAGGAACATGTCTGTCTGCTTACCGACTTCGGAGAAGATTTTAGCGCGGGTGTAGCGGCTGATATCGTGGGTGACGGTGAAAGTACCGTAAGCGCCGGAGCCTTTGGCATGCATGCGTCGCTCAGGGATCACTTCACGGTCAAAATGGGCCAGCTTTTCCAGGAACCAAACGTCCTGCAGCAGCATCGGGCCTCGGGGGCCTGCGGTCATTACGTTGTTATTGCTGACGACCGGCGCGCCGGAGGCCGTGGTCAGCTTTTGTTTTTCATTGCTCATGTTTACTTCCTTACGGTTTGACTCGACTGATAAGAACTATCAGCCAGAGCCGGTAATTAGGCAAATCGGCGACGCTTATCATTGATATCGCCAGCGCTGAAAAAGGCGAATTTGTCGTATTTCGTCAGGCGAAACCCGCATTTTTAGCCTTATTCTGGCTCCCACCACAGTAAACATCACGTAGAATCATTCCGTTTTTGTAACGTCTATATTGACTTTGCGGCTGGCGACCGGCGCGAGTTGATATCACTCACCCCTGATTTAAGGACGATAACGATGAAAAAATTGATGACAGCCTGCCTCGGCGGACTTTTGCTGGCCTCGGCAGGCGCTCAGGCTATCGGCATTTCGGCGGAAGCGGGTAAGGACTATGTGAGCGGCGGCGCCAGCATTGGCTTGCCCTTCCCGGGGTTGTCCGCCAACGCGGGCTGGGGTCATGATAATGACAACAACAATGATGCCTACACTCTCGGGGTGGACTACGGCTTCAGCCTGGGCCGTGCTGCGGTCAAAGCGGGCGTCAAAGGCGTCTATCTGCAACCCGATCACGGCGATGACGGCTACGGTCTGGCGGTGGGCGGCGGCGTGCAGTTCCCGCTGACCTCGTCTTTCTCGCTGTTCGGGGAAGGCTACTACTCGCCGGAGGCGTTCACCAGCCATCTGGATCATTATGTTGAAGCGAAAGGCGGGGTTCGTTGGCAGCCGCTGCGTCCGCTCTCCGTGGACGTGGGCTATCGCTATATCACGATGGGGTCGACCAACGACGATCGCAGAATTGCTGACGGTGTTTACCTCGGCGCGGGCCTTAGCTTCTAATCTCTGCCACAGGGCGCGGTTTTCCGCGCCTTCTTCTCTGAATCATCAATCCCACGTTTACCCACAGCGTCATTCCTTTATTATCTAAGTATCATAAATTGTGATGACCTCGTGCCGCCCGCTGAATCGCAGGTTGCCGGTCGGCGACGTCCTGTTATTACCGCCTGCCAGATAAGGTGCGCTGGCGCCAGGCAGACGAAGGCCCGACGAGTCACGAATGGAGAAAGTAAACATGCTTAGGGTTGAGATGCTTTGCACCGGCGACGAGGTGCTGCACGGCCAGATCGTCGATACCAATGCAGCCTGGTTGGCGGATTACCTGTTTCAGCAAGGCGCGCCGATGACCAGCCGCATGACGGTTGGCGATGAATTGGATGCGCTGGTAACGGCGTTGACCGAACGCAGTCATGTCGCGGATGTGTTGATCGTCAACGGCGGACTGGGGCCGACCAGCGACGATTTAAGTTCGCTGGCAGCGGCGACGGCGGCAGGCGTCTCTCTGGTAGAGCACTCGGAGTGGCTGGCGAAAATGACGGCTTACTTTGCCGATCGCGGTCGTCCCATGTCGGCGTTGAATCGCAAGCAGGCGCTAATCCCGGACGGCGCGGAGCTGCTCGACAACCCGGTCGGCACCGCCTGCGGCTTTGCACTAAAGCTGAACCGCTGCCTGTTATTTTTCACGCCCGGCGTGCCGTCTGAATTCAAAGTGATGGTAGACCAGCAGATTATGCCGCGCTTACGTCAGCGCTTTTCCCTCGGCGAAGCGCCGCTCTGCCTGCGTCTGACCACCTTCGGGCGCGGTGAAAGCGATTTGGCGAGCGCGCTGGCGCCGCTTACGCTGCCGCCGGGCGTGGTGCTGGGTTACCGCTGCGCCGTGCCTATCGTCGAAATCAAATTGACCGGCCCCGCATCGCAGCAGGATGCCATGCAGGCGTTGTGGCGACAGGTACAAGAGATCGTTGGCGACAGTACGGTGTTTGAGGGGACCGCAGGTCTGCCTGCGCAGCTGGCGCAGACGCTGTCTGAGCGTCAACTGCGGGTGGCGATTGCCGAAACGTTCACCGCCGGGTTGCTGCACTGGCAACTGCGCGGCGCGAATGCGCCGTTGGCGGGCGGCGAGCTGTTGACGGCCTCCGACAAGACATCCAGCCCATTAACAACGGTGTCGCAGCAGGCGCGTGAGCTGGCGCAGCGATGCGGGGCGCAGGTGGCTCTGGTGGTGGGTGAGTTGAGCGAAGGACGTTTGTCTCTGGCGCTGCATACGCCTTCGCAAACGCTGGCTCAGACCCTGCAGTTCAATGCGGCCCGTTACGCGCTATCGACGCAGCAGGAGATTGTCGCGATGGCGGCGATGAATATGCTGCGGCGTTGGTTGAGCGGCGTCTCGCCCTACGGGGGTAACGGCTGGATTGAAACGGTGGAAACCTGCTAGCGGGGTAACACAAGAAGGGCGACGGGCCGGGGCGGCCCGTCGAAACGTGCGGTAATCAGTACAGCAGCGCGTAGAGCTGGCGACGATAGCGCGCGGCCAGCGCATCACCGGTGCCCAGCGCTGACATGATGTCCATCATCGTTTTGCGCGCGCTGCCGTTGGCGGCCGCCAGATCCTTTTTCAGCATGCCGAGCAGTAATTCTAACGCCTCTTCGTTACGGCCGACCTGATGCAGTTGCAGGCTCAGCTTCACCGCCAGTTCCGCATTGTCCGGATCCGCGTCCAGCTCCTGCTGCAGCTGTTTGATTTCCGGGGTATCGGCGGCCTGTTTCAGCAACTCAATCTGCGCCACCAGACCGTGGTAACGGCTGTCCTGATCCTGAATCGGAATGGTGCTCAGCACGGCTTCGGCGTCTTCCGCACGATTCAGCTCAATCTGCACTTCCGCCAGCAACAGGGCGATATCGCTGCGTTTGCTATCCAACTGCCAGGCGTCTTTCAACAGCGGCAGGGCGTCCTGCAATTTTCCGTCCTGAATTAAACGCTCGGCTTCAGCCGTTTTGAGATCTTCCGCTTTGGGCAGAACGCGCTGCAGCAGTTCGCGGATCGCTTCCTCCGGCTGAGGCCCCTGGAAGCCGTCCAACGGCTGACCGTCTTTGAACAGATAGACGGTGGGGATCGCGCGCAGGCCGAACTGCGCGGCGACGCGTTGTTCTGCATCGCAGTCCACTTTCGCCAGCAAGAATTGCCCTGCGTATTCGGCGGCCAGCCGGTCCAGTACCGGGCCGAGCTCCTGACAGTGCT
>NZ_CAMKXG010000017.1 GCF_946477055.1 Lonsdalea britannica
CGACCTTCGGGTTATGAGCCCGACGAGCTACCAGGCTGCTCCACCCCGCGTCCGTGGAAGCGCACTATACTCCCCAAGCGTTTCTATGCAACCCCTTTTTAGCAAAAATCCATGATTTCACTTGTCTTTGTTTGTTTCTTCATCTATTACCGCAAAACAGGTAGGGATATTGTTTACGCGGAACGGCGCGGTTTGGGGTGTTGGTCGCATTTCATTTTACTGACCCGTTTGCTATCGTTTCGCGTTGGACACCACTTATGAAGAGAGCGCGGAACAATGAAAGGATGGCGGGGCAGTTATGTGTTAGTCGGCTTAGTGATCGCCGTGTTGGCGGGATGTCAGAGTCGACCTACCGATCAGGGTCAGCAGTATAAAGACGGGCATCTCACTCAGCCTCTGAAAATGGTGAACGAGCCGAACACGCACGGCAAGCCGATCAACGCCGGCGACTTCGCCAGTCAGGTTACGCACATTCAGACGGATTCTCCCACGCTCTATAGCAACAATAACGCCACGTTCCAGGCCATTCAAAACTGGATGCTATCAGGCGGCGATACGCGCGAACTCAACAAGTTCGGTCTGGGCTCCTGGCAGATGGAAGGGGTAGACGGCTTCGGCAACGTGCAGTTCACCGGCTACTACACTCCGGTGGTGCAGGCACGCTACACCCGGCAAGGGGAGTTTCAGTACCCTATCTACGGCATGCCGTCGCGGGGTAAGAAAAACCGTCGTCTTCCGGATCGCGCGGGCATTTACGCGGGCGCGCTCGGCAATGCTCCGATTCTGGGCTGGAGCAACTCTTTAATGGATAACTTCATGATGGAAGTGCAGGGGAGCGGGTACGTCGACTTCGGTGACGGCCGTCCTCTGACGTTCTTTGCTTACGCAGGCAAAAATGGTCATGCCTATCGCAGCATCGGCAAAGTCCTGATCGATGAAGGTGAAGTCGCGAAAGAAAATATGTCGATGCAGGCAATCCGTCACTGGGCGGATACCCATTCCGAACAGGACGTTCGTCAACTGCTGGAACAGAATCCTTCCTTTGTGTTCTTCAAACCGATGGATGCGGCGTTAGTACGTGGTGCCAGCGCGGTGCCTCTGGTTGCCAAGGCGTCGGTCGCCTCCGACCGATCGTTGATCCCTGAAGGGAGCGTGCTGCTGGCGGAAGTTCCGCTGTTGGATAATCAGGGCAAGTTTAACGGCAAATATGAAATGCGCCTGATGATCGCGTTGGATGTCGGCGGTGCGATCAAGGGACAGCACTTCGACATCTATCAGGGGATCGGCCCTGACGCGGGTCATGCCGCCGGTTTTTATAACCACTACGGGCGAGTCTGGGTGTTGCGTAACACGCAACCGCAAAGTTCAGAGCTGCTGCTGAGCTCTGCGCCAGCGCAGACAACCAACGGCGGATTACTGGGAAAGCCACCGGTGGTGACCTTCTCTGAGTAATGACATCACGAAGCGGGCGCCGTGCCCGCTTCGTCATCTTTGCGCTCTGAACGCGAATTCTCTACAAAGCTGACATTTCGTTTTATCTCTTACTCCGCAAATGTGTCGCGCTGCGTTATTATCCTCGCCGTTTGTTTTCTCCAGGTCGTTACCCGTTAAGGTGGTTAGTCATGAGTTCACTGTTATCTGAAAGCTATCTGCAGCGTTTCGGCGGTACCGCCCGGCTGTACGGACAGCAGGCGCTGTCGCTGTTCGCCGAGGCGCACGTCTGCGTGATTGGTATCGGTGGCGTCGGCTCCTGGGCGGCGGAAGCGCTGGCGCGTACGGGTATCGGTGCCATCACCTTGATTGATATGGACGATGTCTGCGTCAGTAATACCAATCGACAGATTCATGCGCTGCGTCAGCATACCGGTCAGCCGAAAACGGAAGTGATGGCGGAGCGAATTTTCGCGATCAACCCGGAGTGCCGCGTGACCTGCGTGGATGACTTCATCAGTCCGGATAACATGGCAGAGTTGTTGAATCACGAATTCAGCTACGTGATTGATGCCATCGACAGCGTGAGGGCGAAAGCCGCGTTGTTAGCTTACTGCCGACGTAACAAGATCCCGGTCGTCACGACCGGCGGCGCTGGCGGGCAGATCGATCCCACGCGTATCGCCGTCGTGGATCTGGCTAAAACCATTCAGGATCCGCTGGCGGCCAAGCTGCGTGAGCGTCTCAAGCATGATTTTAATGTCGTGAAGAACAGTAAAGGAAAGCTGGGTATCGACTGCGTATTTTCCAGTGAAGCGCTGGTTTACCCTCAGCTGGACGGCAGCGTTTGTGCGTCCAAACAGACCGCTGATGGCGTGAAACGGATGGATTGTGCGTCCGGATTCGGCGCGGCGACAATGGTGACCGCCACCTTTGGATTTGTGGCGGTTTCACATGCGTTAAAGAAAATGATGGCGAAAGCTCAGCGTCAAACCAGCCTGTAATCAGGACTCTTGACGCACAATGTCCTTAATTCTGGCGGCCAGCGCCGCCAGTCCGGCTGAGCGTGACGCGCTCAGCTGAGCTTTCAGCGCCAATGTCTCCAGCAGCGCCAGCGGGTCTTGCTGTTGCAATTGCGCCGCGGTTTTTCCTTCAATTCCTGTAAGCAATATCGCCAGCAACCCACGAACGATGCGCCCATCGCTGTCGCCGTAGAAATGCAGCGTTCCAGACGCTGTTCGTTCGTACCCTAACCACACCTGATTCTCACACCCGGATAATGCAATGGCGGACTGCTTTTTGTCTTCAGGTAATGGGGGAAGCTGTTTGGCCAGCAAAATGATCTGGCGATAGCGATCTTCCCAACTGCGGCAAGCGCTGAAACGCTGGCGCAGATCGTCTTCGGTGATGTCGCTGCCAAAAGGGTGATGAGTCGGATTCGAAGTCATGTGGTTTAGTCCAGCAGCAGGTCGAGCGCTTTGCGCGACGCGGCGAGTAATTGCGCCACGTCTTGCTCATTATTATAAGGAGAGAAAGAGGCCCGCAGGGTGCCTTTCACGCCGAGGGCGTTCATCAGCGGTTGAGCGCAGTGATGCCCGGCGCGCAGCGCGATGCCCTCTTCCGCCAGCAGGGCGACAAGATCGCTGTGGTGTACGTCGCTGAATGTAAAGGACAGCAGGCTGCTACCAGCGCTGCGCCAACTGCGAAAACCGGGCAGCGTCATCAGGGATTGCTCCGCCTGTTCGGCCAATGCGACGCTGTGCTGTTCCGCTGCGTCGCGGTCGTAGGTGTTGAGCCATTCGAGGGTAGCCGAGAGACCGATAACGCCCGCGATATGCGGTGTTCCTGCTTCAAATTTCTGCGGGCTGTCTTGCGGGATAAAACCGTCGAAAGAGACTTCCTGCATCATCTTACCGCCGCCTTGCCAGGGCGGCATGTCGGCTAACAGCTCGGGTTTGCCATACAGGACGCCGATGCCGGTGGGGCCATATAGCTTGTGCGCAGAAAACGCATAAAAATCGATATCTAAAGCCGAGACATCGATGGACGTATGCACGATCCCCTGCGCGCCATCGACCACAACGACGGCGCCAGCCTGATGCGCGAGCGTAATGGCGCGCTGCAGGTTCGGTTGTCCACCGGTGACATTGGACATCTGAGTGATCGCCAGAATGCGCGTTCGGGACGACAGCAAAGAGGGCAGGCGTTCAACGTCCGGCAGCAGGTCGTCGCCTAGCGGCAGTTTCACGACGCTCGCGCCGGTTTGCCGGGCCACCATCAGCCAAGGTAACAGGTTGGCGTGATGCTCGGCTTCGCTGATCACGATCTCGTCGCCGGGGGCGAGCAAAGGGCGGGCAAAACTTTGTGCGACCAGATTGATGGATTCCGTCGCCCCTCGCGTCCAGATCACGCTGCGTGGATCGGGCGCGCCGATCAGTGTCGCCACCTGCTGCCGTGTGTCCTCAAAGCACTGGGTCAGTCGTTGCGCCTCGCGATGTTGGCTGCGATGCACGTTGCCGCTTGGCAAGCCGTAATAGCGGCCCACGGCGTCGATCATCGACTGAGGTTTGAGCGCGGTCGCAGCGCTGTCCAGGTAGACGCCGGGCTGCTGAAGCGCTGGGAACTGTTGGCGAAAGTGGGGGGCGTTAAACGGTATCATGACTGTCCTCTATTCAGGGGGCAGATCCTGTCCCATTTTTCAGGCGTAAACAAGTTTCGGACAATACTTACACGTTCTCAGTGGCAAAAACGAGGCGGGTTGCTACGCTTAATAGTGTCAAGTTGTGGAATTTAATGGCGTTCAATAGAAGATATTAAACTTATAAAACTACTCGGAGTGTAATATGAAGAATAAAATATCAATCATTGCGGCCATTGTGATGGCCTTCTCTGTGGTGGCCTGCTCCAGCAACTATGTCCTGCACACCAACGATGGACGGACCATCATCTCGGACGGCAAACCGAAAGTGGACAATGATACCGGCCTGATCAGCTACACCGATGCTTTTGGTCACGAACAGCAGATCAACCGTTCCGATGTGAAACAGATGACGGAAGTGAAATAAACCGTCTCGACGCTCATCAGCGAGTTGCATCAATGAAAAAAAAGCACCGCAATCTTGCGGTGCCTTACACAATATTGTGAATAGACAGGGGAAAAACAGGAAATGAAAAGGTAGCAGAGCTACCTTGTCTGAAATTCAGACGGTAAATAGCAAACACAACATCACATCCACAAGCCAAAAGCACTTCGGTTACCCCTCCGTACTTTTCGTTCCGACTCAGGAAGTGGCGCTAATATAGGTATTTGCTGGTGCATCCTCAACGGACAATTTATAATGTCTCGGATTAAAAAAACTAATGAGTTATCACACGTCAGACCCGCGCTGACAGGCCCGAGCCAAGAATCCGATCTATGTCAAAACGACTACCCCCTCTTAATGCGCTGCGCGTGTTTGATGCCGCCGCCCGCCACTTGAGTTTTACCAAAGCAGCGGAAGAGCTGTTTGTGACTCAGGCTGCCGTAAGCCATCAAATTAAATCCCTCGAAGATTTTCTCGGCCTTAAATTATTTCGTCGTCGCAATCGATCGCTGCTGCTGACGGAAGAAGGACAGAGCTACTTTCTGGACATCAAAGAAATCTTCCTCGCCCTGAATGACGCCACGCGCAAGCTGCAGGCGCGCAGCGCCAAAGGGGCGTTGACGGTGAGTATGCTGCCGAGTTTCGCCATCCATTGGCTCGTGCCCCGGCTGTCCAGTTTCAACGCCGACTATCCGGGGATTGATGTCCGCATTCAGGCGGTATCGCGAGAGGAAGATCACCGTCTGGCGGATGATGTCGACGTGGCGATTTTTTATGGTCGAGGCAACTGGCCGGGACTGCGGGTGGAGAAACTTTACGCGGAGTATTTATTGCCGGTTTGCTCTCCTCAATTGCTGACGGGAGAGCACCCGCTGAATGTGCCGGACGATTTGGTTCGCCATACTTTATTGCATGATGCTTCCCGCCGTGACTGGCTCACTTATACGCGGCAATTGGGCGTTCAGCAGATCAACGTTCAGCAGGGGCCGATATTCAGTCATAGCGCGATGGTGTTACAGGCGGCGATCCACGGTCAGGGGATCGCGCTGGCGAATAATGTGATGGCGCAGACGGAAATCGAAGCGGGCAGATTGGTGTGTCCGTTCAATGATGTTCTGGTGAGTAAAAACGCTTTTTATCTGGTATGTCATGACAGTCAGGCAGAACTGGGTAAAATAGCCGCCTTTCGCCAGTGGATACTGGCGCGTGCGGCGAGCGAACAGGAGAAATTCCGCTTCCGCTATGACAGCGGCTCGCGCTGAATCTTCGGGATTCGAGCACCTTGTTTACCTCAAAAGAAAATGGATAACGATGATGAATAGTCGTTTCATGCTGATTTTCGCGGCCATCAGTGGATTTATATATGTCGCTCTAGGCGCGTTCGGCGCTCATGTCCTAAGCCGTACGCTCGGCGAAGCCGAACTGGATTGGCTTCATACCGGGCTGCAGTATCAGGCCGTACATACGCTAGCGATTCTGGCCTTGAGCGTGGCCATGTACCAACGCGCCAACGTATGGTTTTACTGGAGCGCGGCGCTTCTCGGGTTGGGTACGGTGTTGTTTAGCGGCAGCTTGTACTGTCTGGCGCTGTCCCAGCTGAGGCTATGGGCCTATGTTACGCCGGTGGGCGGCGTTTGCTTCCTGGGTGGCTGGTTATTGTTGTTGATAGGCGCTCTGCGCCAGAAAAGAAAGGCTGACTCGCATGAATAAAGTCATTTTGTACTGCCGTCCCGGCTTTGAAAAAGAGTGTGCGGCGGAAATTACCGATAAAGCCGCACAGCATAACGTTTACGGCTTCGTGCGCGTCAAGGACAACAGCGGCTACGTCATTTTTGAGTGCTATCAGTATGAAGATGCCGATCGCCTGATTAAGGATTTACCGTTCAAGAGCCTGATCTTTGCCCGCCAGATGATGGTATGCGGTGAGCTGTTGCGCGACCTGCCGCAGGAAGACCGCATCTCGCCGATCGTCGGCATGCTGACCGGCGTGTTGGAGCGTGCGGGTGAACTGCGTGTTGAGGTGCCGGACACCAACGAAAGCAAAGAACTGATGAAGTTCTGCCGCAAATTCACCGTGCCGCTGCGCGCAGCGTTGCGTGAAAGTAAGATATTGCTACCGCAAGAAAAACCGGGTCGACCGGTGATCCACGTGCTGTTTATCGCACCGGGCTGTTGCTACGTTGGTTACTCCTACAGCAACAACCACTCTCCGTTCTACATGGGGATCCCGCGCCTCAAGTTTCCGGCGGATGCGCCGAGCCGTTCCACGCTCAAACTGGAAGAGGCTTTTCACGTCTTCATCCCGGCGGATGAATGGGAAGAGCGATTGGGCAGCGGCATGTACGCGGTGGATCTGGGCGCCTGTCCCGGCGGCTGGACCTATCAGCTGGTCAAGCGCAGCATGATGGTTCATGCGGTGGATAACGGACTTATGGCGCAGAGCCTGATGGACACCGGTCAGGTCATTCATCATCAGGCAGACGGTTTCCGGTTCGAACCGCCGCGCAACAACGTGTACTGGCTGGTGTGCGATATGGTGGAGAAGCCGGCCAAAGTCACCAACCTGATGGCCGACTGGCTGGTGAAAGGCTGGTGCCGTGAAGTGATTTTCAACCTCAAGCTACCGATGAAAAAACGCTATGAGGAAGTGAATCAGAATCTGGAGCTGCTGATGGAACGCCTGCATGAAAACGGCATCAATGCGGAAGCTCATGCCAAACAGCTCTATCACGATCGTGAGGAAATCACGATTCACGCTCGACGGATCTGGAGTGCGGTCCCCGGTCGTCGCGACGAGCGTTAAGACGGCGGCGGCGGGTTTTCTAGCCCGCCGTCGACGGCAGTCGGAGCTGCTGCAAATTACCGTTCAACGTCAGATCGGTTTTTAGCGTGGCGACCTGGCGACAAATCCAGGCCGCTTCCCGCTGCGGCTCCAGCTTTTTACGCCACTTCTCCGGCAGTTGTTCCAACTGCTGATAAAGCTGTTCCAATGACCCCGCCTGTTGCAGGAGCTGTGCTGCGGTTTTGGCGCCAATACCGCTGACTCCGGGGATCTTGCTGCTGCTAATACCCGCCAATCCCCAATAGTCGGGGAGCTGCTGCGGGGTAACGCCAAACTCCTGGCGGATAAAAGGCACATCCAACCAGCGTTTTTGAAAGTAATCCCGAATCTGAATTGTCGGCGCCAACAGCTGGCAATATCCCTTGTCTGTTGACACGATGGTGGCCTGATGGCCCAGAGCGGCAACCTTGCAGGCCAGGGTCGCGGCTAAATCATCCGCTTCATCTCCGGGGGAGTGCCAGCTCTCAACGCCCAGTTCCCGAAAAGCCTCTTTGATTTTCGGCAACTCCTGATGCAGTGAATCAGGCATCGGAGTACGTCCGGCTTTGTAATCAGGTAACAGCTGGTGACGCCAGCTTGAGGCTCTCTGTTCGTCGTCGAATACGGCGACAGCATGGGTCGGCTGGCTGTTTTGCAACAGCAGGTTCAGCGCATGCTGGCAGGCAGGTAAACAGGGGGAGCCCTGTACGGCATGAATGCGCCTGATAAGGTTCAGCGCATCCACAATCAATAGGTGCAAGGGCATGATTCGTCTCCGCGAATAAAACTCTCTGCCCCCGCCCGGTGGAGTGTGGGGCGACGGCAGAGAAGACATCTTGTCAGGTCAAAATTTCATAACAGGGGATGTAGGTGCTGCCCGGCAACTTCATGCGCTGCTGCGCAACGAAGCCTTGTAGCAGGCGGTCCATGTTTTTCATGATTTCTGCGTTGCCATCAAGCTTATATGGGCCGAATTGTTCGATGGCCTGAATGCCGCCTTCTTTGACGTTGCCCGCCACGATACCCGAAAACGCTTTGCGCAGCGCGGCGGCAAGCTGTTCGTTCGGTTGGTCCGGATGCAGGTGCAGATTCGCCATGTTTTCGTGCGTAGGCTCGAAAGGTATCTGCAAATCAGGAGCGATACGCAGCGACCAGTTGAAGCTATAGGCATCGCCGGTATGGCGGCGGTGCTCTTTCACCAGCGGCATCGACTTCTTCATCTCGCGCGCGACTTCAGCGGCATCATTGATGATGATGCTGTAGTAGCGGCGGGCCTGACGTCCCAGCGTACTGACGATGAATTCGTCCAGCACCCGAAAATAATCCGCGCTTTCTTCCGGTCCCGTCAGAATGATCGGCAATACTTGCTCGCTGTTGGCCGGATCCATCATGATCCCCAGCAGATACAGGAACTCCTCCGCCGTGCCGACGCCGCCCGGGAAAATAATGATCCCATGACCGATGCGAACAAAGGCTTCCAGCCGTTTTTCAATATCTGGCATGATGATCAGTTCGTTGACGAGCGGGTTAGGTGGCTCGGCCGCGATGATGGAAGGTTCAGTCATGCCGATGAACCGGCCGTCTTTGTAGCGCTGCTGAGCATGGCCTACGGCGGCGCCTTTCATGGGCGCTTCCATCGCGCCGGGTCCGCAGCCGGTGCAGATATTCAACTCGCGGAGCCCAAGCTGGCTGCCTACACGGCGAGCATACTGATACTCTTTTTCGTTGATGGAGTGACCGCCCCAGCAAACAACCATGTTGGGTTCTTCGCCCACGTGCAGCGCACGCGCGTTGCGAAGAATGGAAAAGACGATGTTGGTGATATGCGTCGAATTTTCCAGATCGAGGTTCTGATACTGCCCCGTTTGCGTGATCTGCCCGTTGACGAACAGAATATCGCGCAGGACGGCGAACAGGTTGGCCTGCAAGGAACGAATCAGCTGACCATCCACAAACGCCTCTTCAGGCGGGTTAACCAGTTCAAGCTTCACGCCGCGTTCACGTCGCAGCACATTGATATCGAAATTCTCGAAACGGGAGAGTAATTCTTTGCTGTTGTCCGTCTGGCTGCCGGAGTTCAATACGGCCAGCGAACAGTTACGAAATAAGCGGTAAAGGTCGCTGCTGGCGCTGCTTTTAAGCCTGTCTACTTCCAACTGCGACAGCAAATCCATAGACCCGAGCGGGCTGATATGTGTAATCAATTTTGCTCCTTGATACGTAGGGTATGACGTCGGTTCTTTAATCGGACTTTTTTTGATTCGCCTCTTCACCTTAACGTGAGCTAATCATTTTGCCAATCTTCGACAGCGCCGTGACGTCGGCACTGCGCGGCGTTACGCACTTTGGCCGAGATGCGCTCGACGACCGGCCGCACTCTCAGGTTACAATGCGGGGTAGTGTAACCCGACCGGTAGAGTAATGAAGAATGATGGATCAACACGTGTTGCAGGCGTTAACCGATTTTACCCAGCGCTATGTGCGTCGCTGGCAGGATCATGAGGGGCATCCTCCCGCCTCTGAAGCGCTGTATGGCATTCCCTCGCCCTGTATCGTCGCCACTCATGACGAACAGGTGCAGTGGTTGCCACAGTCAGGCGGAGAGCACAAACATCTGGATGGCGTCGAACGTGCGATGGACATCCAACTGCATCCCGATGCGCACGTGTTCTACACCAGCCAGTATGCCGGAGATATGGAGGCATGCTTCGACGATATTCATTGCACATTGTTACAGGCATGGAGCGAGGACGACCTTATCCGCATGCAGGAAAATCTGATCGGCCATCTGGTGACGCAGAAGCGGCGTAAGCTGCCGCCGACGCTGTTTTTAGCGACGACGGCGTCGGAAATGACGTTAATCTCGCTGTGCAATAGAAGTGGGGAAATCATCCTCGAAGAGTTCGGAACGCAGAAAAGACGTGTACTTGCCGCGACATTATCTGAATTTTTATATAAGCTTCAGCCATTGATTCAGAATTACTGAAGCGTGTTTCGCTTTTCAGTGTGTGAGAAATATCTCACAATGGGTGTAGGTTATCGCTTATATTTTATATTAATATAGTGTGAAAATTACAATTAACCATTATTTTTCAATGATTTGAATTTTATGGCATTGGAAAAGACTGAATGGAAGGTATGTTGCTCTGAATTAGGGGCTTGCCGATTCGCTTTAATTAATACATCTTATTATTCGCCAGGCAACATGGTAACAGGACGACGTAATACCGTTGTTTAATGATTATGCGTCCGTTCCAGCCGAAATGCTTCAGGATGAAATGTTTTCAGGATGAAAGCACGGACACCTCCATGATGGAGAATGGGAGCCGGCTTGGACATGCTGGTGGGGCAGGAGCCTAAAGGGAACGAGATCAGGACGATCGCGAGGGAACGGCAGTCAGGGAAGAAAGAGGGATCGCCAGCGAAGGAATTGCGGGTCGGGATGACCACAAAGGAAAAGTTTTCAAGGATGAGCAGGGACGCAACTGTGTAGCGGGATTGCTATAAAACGAATCGGGGGTACTGAGCAATCAGTACCCCCATTTTTTTGTGCCAGCGACATCTCGGCGCGAGGATATTTCGCAGGATGCCTCCGCGTGGCATCAATGTTATCCTTTGCCGCCCTACCGTTAGTCTGTTTGAGACCCCTGATATGAGTGAAGATATGCAGCTTCGGCAAGCCTTGTTGGCTGTTGAACACGCCCTGAAAGAAAGTGAACTGTGGCAGAGCAAGCCGCCGGAGGCGGAGGCCTTCTCCAGCGCCGAGCCTTTCTGCGTGGATACCATGGAAGCCCAACAGTGGCTGCAGTGGGTGCTGCTGCCTCGTATGCATGCCTTGCTGGATAGCGGGGCGCCATTGCCTGAGCGTTTTGCTATTCACCCCTATTTCGAAATGGCGTTCGAAGGACGCGAAGAGGAATTACAGACTCTTTTGAACACGCTGCGCGAGCTGGATGGTTTCTTTGGAAAATAAACCGATGTTGGACATTCTTTATCAGGATGATTATCTGGTGGCCGTCAACAAGCCTCCCGGATGGTTGGTACACCGTAGCTGGCTCGACCGCAAAGAGAAAGTGGTGGTCATGCAAACGGTGCGTGACCAGATCGGTCAGCACGTCTACACCGTGCATCGGCTTGACCGGCCGACTTCCGGCGTTCTACTGCTAGCGCTTTCCAGCGATGTCGCTCGCCAGCTGTCCTCGTTATTTGAACAGCATGATCTCCAAAAAACTTATCACGCCGTAGTGCGCGGACATGTTTTTGATTCTGCTACCATTGACTATGCATTGACGGAAGAGCTGGACAAAATCGCGGACAAGTTCGCCAATCCCGATAAGGGACCACAGCCTGCGGTCAGCCATTATCGCGCGCTGGCTCAGGCGGACATGCCTGTCGCCATTGGCCGCTATCCGACGTCTCGCTACACGTTAATGGAACTGAAGCCGGAAAATGGGCGTAAGCATCAGCTTCGGCGGCATATGAGTCATATCCACCATCCCATTATCGGCGACAGCACGCACGGCGATTTGAAGCAGAATCGCGGTATGGCCGCCCACTTTGGCTGTTCGCGAATGATGCTGCACGCCAGCAGTCTGTCGCTGATCCACCCTGTGACGGGTGAGCCACTGGAGCTTAAAGCGCGCTGGGATGAAACCTGGCAGAGTGTGATGTCGCAGTTCGGTTGGGAGGGTATTCTCCCTGATTTTGAAAGGGTTGAGTTTCCCGCGGCCTGAGGTCAGGATAGCGGGGTTAAATCTGTCTGATTGAGGGAGTCGCGTCATGGCGCAGATCGGTATTTTTGTTGGCACCGTTTACGGTAACGCGTTGTTGGTAGCAGAAGAAGCGGAAAATATTCTCAGAGAACGCGGGCACGAAGTGAAAATCTTCGAGGGTGCCTCGCTGGAAGACTGGCTGACGTATCGTGAGCAGCAGGTGCTGGTTGTGACCTCCACGACCGGGCAGGGGGAACTGCCTGAGTCCATCGTGTCGTTGTACACGGCGTTGCGCGACACCTGCGGGCCTTTACCTGACATGGGCTATGGCCTGATTGCACTCGGCGACAGCAGCTATGACGTCTACTGCGGCGGCGGGCGTCAATTCGATGCTTTGCTGCAAGAGCTGGGGGCTGAGCGAATCGGCGAGCGATTAGAGATTGACGCCACCGAACAGCCGGAGCCGGAAGTCGTGTCCTGTGCATGGGTTGAAACCTGGGCTGACCTGCTGGAAAGCCGCGCCTAAGGTTGACCTAGTCGGTGTAGTGCATAAGTAGCACATAAACAGCATAAAAAAACGGGGCTTCGGCCCCGTTTTGCTGCATAGCGCAAGATGCGGATAGATGTCTTAACGGTTTTTGGTCAGTTTTTCCAAATCGGACTCAATCTCGCTGATCTTGTTGGTGACAACGCTTTCCAGATGACGTAAATCAGCCAGAATTTTGCGTTTCAGGTCGACTTCGATCTGTTCGCGCTGACAGATCTGATCAAGCTCATCAACGACATAACGGAGATTGGGACTGATTTCATTAATTTCCCGGAAGCCTTGTCCCGCATTGTCCGCCGCAATGGTTTTGCGCTGACGGGGATATTTGAATTTCACGCTTTTGGCGAAGAACTCGCCTTTGTCTTTGCGGAAATAAATTTTCAGAATGTCATTGCTGGCTTCCTGCCGCAGGCTATAACGGTCGATATCTTCCGGGTTGCTGATCCCGAGGCTCTTCAGATTGTCATACATAGCATCACCTCTTCCTGTTCTAAGCCATGCTACATTTTTATGCAATGCAGCGGGTCCGTATGCGCGTTGTCCCGACCGAACATAAAAATGGCGGGTCATTCACCCGCCAAATGTATGTTTATCAGTCGATGGTGCGCAACAGCTCGTTGATGCCCACTTTACCGCGGGTTTTCGCATCGACTTTCTTCACGATCACGGCGCAGTACAAGCTGTGGCTGCCATCTTTGGAAGGCATGTTGCCGGAAACAACAACAGAGCCTGCCGGTACGCGACCGAAGTGGACTTCGCCGGTTTCGCGGTCATAAATGCGGGTACTCTGGCTAATGAATACGCCCATTGAAATGACGGAGCCTTCTTCGACGATGACGCCTTCCACGACTTCGGAACGTGCGCCGATGAAGCAGTTGTCTTCAATGATGGTCGGGTTGGCCTGCAGAGGTTCCAGAACGCCGCCGATGCCGACGCCGCCGGACAGGTGGACGTTTTTACCGATCTGCGCGCAAGAGCCTACGGTAACCCAGGTATCTACCATCGTGCCTTCATCGACATAGGCGCCGATGTTGACGTACGAAGGCATCAGGACGGTATTACGCGCGATAAAGGCGCCCTGACGAACGCTGGCTGGCGGCGCGACACGGAAACCTTCGCGCTGGAAGCGTGCTTCGTCGTAGTCGGCGAATTTCATCGGCACTTTGTCGTAGTAACGTGTTTCGTTGCCATCGATGACGCGGTTTTCATTGATACGGAAGGAAAGCAGTACGGCTTTCTTCAGCCACTGATGAGTGACCCACTGACCGTCGATTTTCTCTGCGACACGCAGTGCGCCGCTGTCCAGCAGGTTGATGGCCTGATTGACCGCTTCACGCGTGACGGTATCTGCATTAGCCGGAGTGATTTCTGCGCGGCGTTCGAAGGCTGTTTCGATGACGTTTTGTAATTGCTGCATCCTGACTCTCTATCTCGTGATTACTAAGGTAATAATTAATTAACACAAGCCTACTTTATCGTTTGGGTTGAGGGCCTCTGTCAACCGTTGTTGCAATTTAAGCTGCAATTCGGGGCTCAATGCTCGGCGATCGTTGTCCGCCAGAATAAATAAATCCTCTACGCGTTCGCCGATGGTGGAAATACGCGCGCCGTGCAGTGATATATGCAGTTCGGCGAAGACCTCGCCGACCTGAGCCAACAGGCCGGGCTGGTCAAGCGCGACCAATTCCATGTAGCTGCGGCGATCGGTGTGTGTCGTCGGCAGGAAGCCGACTTCAGTCTCGACGCTGAAATGACGGAGCTTGGACGATGTGCGACGAACGCGGGGAGAGTGGTAATCCTTCTGCGTCAGCGCCTGCTCAATCGCCAGGCGAATCATGTTATGACGATCCTGCGCTACCGGGTTGCCCTCCGGCTCCAGCACGATGAAGGTATCCATCGCCATCCCGTCACGGCTGGTAAAGATTTGCGCATCATGAACGTTCAGATTACGGCGATCCAGCTCGCCTGCGACGGTGGCGAACAGATAAGGGCGGTCGGGACTCCAGATAAAGATCTCCGTGCCGCCGCGTGTGGTGTCATCCCCGATCAGCACCAGCGGTTTGCTGGGGTCGTGGTTCACCAGATGAAGGGCGTGCCAGGCCAGCTGATTGGGCGTATGGCGCAGGAAATAGTCAGCGCGACAGCGGCTCCAAATCTCATTCAGCGCAGTTTCGTCAATGTTATCCATACGCAGCAGCGCCAGCGCCTGCTGACGATGGTGCCGTACCCGCTTCCGAAGGTCGGGTGAGTGTTGCATCCCACGTCGTAACTGCTTCTCGGTGGCGAAGTACAGCTCGTGCAACAGACTCTGTTTCCAGCTGTTCCACAACGTTTCGTTGGTGGCACAGATGTCGGCGACCGTCAGATTGATCAGGTAGCGCAGGCGGGTTTCGCTTTGCACTTCCTCGGCGAACTGTTGAATAACGGCAGGATCCTGAATATCGCGACGTTGGGCGGTGACCGACATCATCAGATGACAGCGTACCAGCCACGAAACCAGCTGCGCCTCGCGCAGGTTCAGTCCGTGCAATGCCGCGAACTCCAGCGCGTCTTTCGCGCCTAGCTCAGAGTGATCGCCGCCGCGTCCTTTGGCGATGTCATGGAACAACGCGGCCAGCAACAGCAGCTCGGGCTGTGGCAATCGGGGGTATAGTTTCACACACAGCGGATGTTCTTTCAGCGTTGACTCATCGGCGAAGCTTTCCAGCTTGAGCAAGACGCGAATCGTATGCTCGTCCACGGTGTAGGCGTGAAACAAGTCGAACTGCATCTGGCCAACGATATTGCTCCACTGCGGCATATAGGCCCACAGTACGCTGTGTCGGTGCATCGGCAACAGCGCCTGACTGACCGCTCGCGGGTGGCGCAGAATGTTCATGAACAGGCTGCGGGCCTCCGGGATGGTACACAAGGGGCTGGCAAGGTGACGACGGGCGTAACGCAGTCGGCGCAGCGTCGTCGAATAGATGCCGGTGATCTCGGGATGACGCACCATGGCATAAAACATGCGCATGATGGCTTCAGGTTTATTATCGAATAGCGTTTCATCCTGCAAATCAATCAGTGTACCGCGCAGCTGGAACTCGCTGTCCAGCATCCGCGGCTTTTCATGCGGATCCAGCGCCAGAATGGCTTCATCGAACAGCTGAAGCAGCATCTGGTTAAGCTCGTACACTCGTCGCGTGACCCGGAAGAAGTCTTTCATCATGCGCTCGACGGGCGCGTTTCCTTCTCCCTGATACTGCAACAGTTGCGCTACGTTCAACTGGCGGTCGAACAACAATCGGTTGTCATAGCGGCTCAGCAGCGAGTGCAGGGCGAAGCGGATGCGCCACAGAAAGCTTTGGCATTCGTTGAGTTCATTGCGCTCGGCTTCCGTCAGGAACCCAAAGCCGACCATTTCATTCAGCGACGTCGCGCCGAAGTGGCGGCGTGCGACCCAAAGTAGGGTATGGATATCGCGCAGGCCGCCGGGGCTGCTTTTAATATCCGGCTCCAGGTTGTAGCTGGTGCCATGATAGCGCTGATGACGCTCGCGTTGTTCGGCGACCTTGGCGGCGAAGAAAGAGGCCGACGGCCAAAAGTCATCGCTGAAAATGTGTTTCTGCAACGACAGAAACAGGGCGACGTCGCCGCAGATCATGCGAGATTCGATCAGGTTGGTCGAGACGGAGATATCCGCTCGACCTTCTTCCAGACACTCGTCCAACGTGCGTACGCTGTGGCCGACTTCCAGCCGCAGATCCCAGAGTAGGGTAATCAACTGGCTGACGGCCTGGGACTGCGCTTCGTCAAACCCATCACGGCTCAGAACCAGCAGATCGATATCAGAGAGCGGATGCAGCTCTCCGCGCCCGTAGCCGCCGACGGCAACCAAAGCGGTTTGCTCCGCGCTGTCTAAATGGTAGAAGTGCCACAGTCGCTGCAGCAGGCGATCGATGAACTGTGTACGGGCGTCGATCAGGGTTTCCGCGCTGACGCCGGCCTTGAACTCATCCGTTAGCCATATCTGGAACTGTTCCAGATGCTGTTTCAGCGTCTGGCGTTCCAGCATGTCGTCGCTGAAGGTCAGCGGAGATTGGGGGGCGGGGTGGGCCGTCGTTGGCGTCCCGTGAGAGATGTGCGGCAGGTCCTGATCGATTTCGTTCATGTACGGCGCCCATAAAAAAGCCGGCGATTGCCGGCAGCTGTTTATTCCTGATGCGTGATGATTTTTGGGATGGTGTCATCCTTACGCAACGTCATTATTTCGCATCCGTCTTCTGTCACCACAATAGTATGCTCATACTGCGCCGACAAGCTGCGATCTTTGGTTTTCACCGTCCAACCGTCTTTCATGGTGCGAATGCGGAAATCGCCGGCATTGACCATCGGCTCGATGGTGAAGGCCATACCGGGTTTCAATACAACGCCGCCATCATCTGCATCATAGTGCAGAACCTGCGGTTCTTCGTGGAAGCCGGTGCCGATACCGTGTCCGCAGTATTCGCGCACGACAGAGAAATCCTGAGCTTCAACGAACTGCTGAATGGCTTTGCCGAGTGAACGCAGACGAATGCCGGGTTTTACCATCTTTATCGCCAGATACAGGCTGTCCTGCGTGACGCGGCACAGACGTTCGCCCAGAATCGTAGGCTTGCCGACGATGAACATTTTGGAGGTATCGCCGTGGAAACCATCTTTGATCACCGTCACGTCGATATTGACGATGTCACCGTCTTTGAGATGTTTCTCGTCGGAGGGAATGCCGTGGCAGATGACTTCATTGATGGAGATGCACACCGACTTGGGAAAGCCGTGGTAACCCAGACAGGCTGAAATCGCATGCTGCTTGTTGGTGATGTGATCGTGACAAATGCGATCCAGTTCACCCGTAGTGACTCCCGGTACGACGTGAGGCTCGATGATTTCAAGCACTTCAGCCGCCAGTCGCCCAGCTACGCGCATTTTTTCAATATCTTCCGGAGTTTTAATAGAAATAGCCATTGAGTGTGTCCGCAGGTGTGAATGTTCCTAACGAAAATAGGGTCAGCAAAGAGTGACTTATGGTATCAGCCCTGCCAGGGACTGCCAAATCATCATTGGCGCGCGGGCGCAAAAGCGCAAGTAAAGTTGGTGTCAGTGGGCTGTTTATGGTATAAAGCGCGCCGGTGATCCGGCTGGCTGGCGATCAATCGCTGATCTCTCCTTCGGATGACTAAATACTCACTATGTGTAAATAACACACACGTGTCGGCACATTTGCCGGGGTGCTCTGTAGCTTGCTGCGGGGTCGGCATAATGGGACACGTGGAGGCATAACCCCATACTTAATTTATAGAGGTAATCATGGCAACTGTTTCCATGCGCGACATGCTCAAGGCTGGCGTACACTTTGGTCACCAGACCCGTTACTGGAACCCGAAAATGAAGCCGTTCATCTTCGGTGCTCGTAACAAAGTTCACATCATCAACCTTGAAAAAACCGTACCGATGTTCAACGACGCACTGGCTGAGCTGAGCAAAATCTCTTCTCGCAAGGGCAAAATCCTGTTCGTTGGTACCAAACGCGCAGCAAGCGAAGCGGTAAAAGAAGCTGCTACCAACTGCGATCAGTTCTTCGTGAACCATCGCTGGCTGGGCGGCATGCTGACTAACTGGAAAACAGTTCGTCAGTCCATCAAACGTTTGAAAGATCTGGAAACGCAGTCTCAGGACGGCACTTTCGATAAGCTGACCAAGAAAGAAGCCCTGGTTCGTACTCGTGAACTGGACAAGCTGGAAAACAGCCTGGGCGGTATCAAAGACATGGGCGGTCTGCCTGACGCGCTGTTTGTGATCGACGCCGATCACGAACACATTGCGATCAAAGAAGCTAACAACCTGGGTATCCCGGTATTCTCTATCGTTGATACCAACTCCGATCCCGATGGCGTTGACTACATTATCCCTGGTAACGATGACGCCATCCGCGCCGTTAGCCTGTACCTGAATGCCGTTGCCGCAGCAGTGCGCGAAGGCCGTTCTCAGGACCTGGTTGAGCAGGCTGAAGAGAGCTTCGTCGAAGCTGAATAATAAGGCTGGCTCTGTCGAGCCCTTATTAACCAGGTATTGATATATGTTGGTTAGGGGGCCTGTAAAGGCCCCCTTTTACTTATCTCCCCCATGAGATAACGAGGAAAAGATAATGGCTGAAATTACCGCTGCCCTGGTAAAAGAACTGCGCGAACGTACTGGCGCAGGCATGATGGAATGTAAAAAAGCGCTGGTTGAAGCGAATGGCGACATTGAGCTGGCCATCGACAACATGCGTAAATCTGGCCAGGCTAAAGCTGCCAAGAAAGCGGGTCGTGTTGCTGCTGAAGGCATCATCCTGACCAAGATTTCTGCAGACGGCAAATACGGCGTCATCGCTGAACTGAACTGTGAAACTGACTTTGTTGCCAAAGATGCCGGTTTCAAAGCGTTCGGTGAAGAAGTGGCTACCGCTGCTCTGAACGATCGCACGACTGACGTTGAAGAACTGAAAGCCAAATTTGAAGATCAGCGTACTGCGCTGGTGGCTAAAATCGGTGAAAACATCAATATCCGCCGCATCTCCGTACTGTCCGGCGACGCGCTGGGTTCTTACCTGCACGGCGCGCGCATCGGCGTTATGGTTGCCGCAACGGGTGCAGACGAAGAGCTGATCAAGCACATCGCTATGCACATCGCTGCCAGCAAGCCTGAATACGTGAAGGCTGAAGATGTTCCGGCTGACGTTGTCGCTCGTGAGCACCAGATCCAGCTGGACATCGCCATGCAGTCCGGCAAACCGCGTGAAATCGCAGAAAAAATGGTCGAAGGCCGTATGCGTAAATTCACCGGCGAAATCTCTCTGTCCGGCCAGCACTTCGTGATGGACCCGAGCAAAACCGTCGGCCAGCTGCTGAAAGAGCACAACGCAGACGTCACCAGCTTCATTCGTTATGAAGTGGGTGAAGGTATTGAGAAAGCTGAAGTTGACTTTGCTGCTGAAGTTGCAGCAATGAGCAAGCAGTCTTAATAAAAAAGAGGAGCCGCCGGTTGGCGGTTCCTTTTTATCCAGCCCAAAGAGTTCATTACATCGGGTAGCTCGCTATTCTGCGAAACCGGGTGTAGCAGTGTAACCATCCCCAATACGACGACAGCCTGTTAGGACAAAACACCATGGCAACCAACGCAAAACCCGTATATCAACGTATCCTGCTCAAGCTCAGCGGCGAAGCCCTGCAAGGCGCGGACGGTTTCGGTATTGATGCTAGCATTCTGGATCGCATGGCTCAGGAAGTGAAAGAACTGGTTGAGCTGGGCATTCAGGTCGGTGTGGTTATCGGCGGCGGCAACCTGTTCCGCGGCGCTGGGCTTGCCAAAGCGGGAATGAACCGTGTTGTGGGCGACCATATGGGGATGCTGGCGACGGTAATGAACGGTCTGGCGATGCGTGATGCCCTGCACCGTGCCTACGTCAATGCTCGACTGATGTCGGCGATCCCGCTGAACGGCGTGTGCGATAACTACAGTTGGGCCGAGGCCATCAGCCTGCTGCGCAACAACCGCGTTGTCATTTTCTCCGCTGGCACCGGCAACCCGTTCTTCACTACTGACTCCGCAGCGTGTCTGCGCGGCATTGAGATCGAAGCCGACGTGGTATTGAAGGCAACTAAAGTCGATGGCGTTTACTCTGCCGATCCGGTAAAAGATCCCAATGCGACGTTGTACGAAACGCTGGACTACCAGGATGTACTGGAACGTGAGCTGAAGGTCATGGATCTTGCCGCATTTACGCTGGCGCGAGACCACAATCTGCCGATCCGCGTGTTCAACATGAACAAACCCGGCGCGCTGCGTCGTGTGGTGATGGGTGAAAAAGAAGGCACGTTGATCAGTAATAACGGCTAACGTCAAAGTAAGGTAATATCCTGCTTCGGCGATACAAGATAGCGCTATCTCTGCCCGCTACGGCTGGCATAAATTATTCACCGGATCATGCTAAGGCGTGATCTGACAGGCAACCAGTTTTCAAGGGTTCACAACGTGATTAATGAAATCAGAAAAGATGCTGATACTCGCATGGATAAATGCGTAGAGGTTTTCAAAAACCAAATCAGTAAAGTCCGCACCGGACGAGCTTCTCCCAGCCTGCTGGACGGCATCCATGTAGAATATTACGGTAGCGCGACGCCGCTGCGTCAGGTCGCCAACGTGGTTGCGGAAGATGCCCGTACGCTGGCTGTGACGGTCTTCGATCGCTCTTTGAGCGCGGCTGTTGAAAAAGCGATCATGGCGTCCGATCTGGGTCTGAACCCGATGTCCGCTGGTACGGTCATTCGTGTACCGCTGCCTGCGCTGACTGAAGAACGCCGTAAAGATCTGATCAAAGTGGTTCGCGGCGAAGCCGAACAGGGCCGCGTCTCCGTACGTAACGTGCGTCGCGATGCGAACGACAAGCTGAAGGCACAGTTGAAAGACAAAACCATCAGCGAAGACGAAGAACGCCGTGCTCAGGACGATATTCAGAAGCTGACTGACAGCTTTATCAAGAAAATCGACACTGCGCTGGCTGACAAAGAAAAAGAACTGATGGATTTCTAAATCCGTCAGTCAGGACAGCGCCGCCAGTAGGTGAAGGGTCACCCCTCCCTCTCGCGGCGCTTTATTTTTTATGCTTCCTTGATTCAGGTTTGGCGGTATCTATACCGGTTCAACCGGCATTGCCGACAGCAATGAAAGAGTCGTATTCCCGCCTGCTGCCACATCTGACAATCAATCGCTGTATGTATTAGAGCACCCCTATGAAGAAGCTGACAATTTTGGGTTCAACCGGTTCGATCGGCATGAGTACGCTCGCTGTGGTCAAGGCGAATCCGAACGACTTTTCGGTGAAAGCGCTGGTCGCCGGACGCAATGTGCCGCGAATGGTGGAACAGTGTCTGGCGTTTCGCCCTGAATTTGCTGCGATGGCGGATGAAAACAGCGCGAGCGAACTGCGTCGACAGCTGAAAGAGCAGGGTTGTAAAACCGAGGTGCTGTGCGGTGAGCAGGGCGCTTGCGAGTTAGCCAGCCTTGATGGCGTCGACCAGGTTATGGCGGCCATCGTGGGGGCGGCAGGACTATTGCCGACGCTGGCGGCGATTCGCGCGGGTAAGCAGGTACTATTGGCGAATAAAGAGTCGCTCGTGACCTGCGGACACCTGTTCATGCGTGAAGTTGCGGCTAACCGAGCCCAACTGCTGCCTATCGACAGCGAACATAATGCTATTTTTCAGAGTTTACCTGAGCAAATTCAGCATCAGCTGGGTTACGCTGACTTGATGGATTACGGCGTTGAACAGATTGTCCTTACCGGTTCCGGTGGTCCTTTCCGTGATACCGCGCTGGCGGACCTGAGGGCGATGACGCCCGATCAGGCTTGCGCTCATCCCAACTGGTCGATGGGACGCAAGATTTCCGTGGATTCTGCGACCATGATGAACAAAGGTCTCGAATACATCGAAGCCCGCTGGTTGTTCAACGCATCGGATGAGCAGATGGAAGTGGTGATTCACCCTCAGTCGGTCATCCATTCCATGGTGCGTTATCGGGACGGCAGCGTATTGGCGCAGTTGGGATCTCCGGATATGCGGACGCCCATTGCACACGCGATGGCTTATCCGGCACGTGTAGCCTCTGGGGCGCCGAAGCTGGATTTTTGCCAACTGGGCGCGCTGACGTTTTCGGCTCCGGATTATCAGCGATATCCTTGTCTGACATTGGCGATAGAAGCCTGTAACCACGGTCAGGCGGCGACAACGGCGTTGAATGCCGCTAATGAGGTCGTCGTTGAGGCTTTTCTGCAGTCGGCTATCCGTTTTACGGATATCGCGCAGCTTAACCGACGGGTTCTGGAACAGCTGGTACTGCCGGAACCCGACAGTGTGGATGATGTGCTCGCCATCGACCGCTGGGCAAGGATACAGACACGGCAGGAACTGCAGCACTACCGCTGATTTGGCGAGGGTGCGCGTTTGTGGCACGTGTTTTGAAATGGTATAGTCTGCGCCGCTAGGTGTAGGCTGTTTACGTGATAAGCCAATGGCAACGATAAGCTGTGTAAGTTCACGGCTTTTTTTGCGCTGCCAGGTCCGATGACTGAAAGAACCTATCGATATTCTTGCTTGAGGAAATCAGTACACGCTATGCCCTCCAAAAATCAACAAGGCAGCCAAAGCCAGCAGTCATGCAGTCCTCGTCATGTCGCCATCATCATGGATGGTAACGGACGTTGGGCGAAGCAGCGGGGTAAACTACGCGTTTTTGGCCATCAGGCGGGAGTCAAATCCGTTCGCCGGGCAGTCAGTTTCGCCGCCCGTCATCAGTTGAATGCTCTGACGCTCTATGCGTTCAGTAGCGAGAACTGGAGTCGACCGGCGCAAGAAGTCTCTGCGCTCATGCAGCTGTTTATGCGGGCGCTGGATAGCGAAGTAAAAAGCCTGCACAAACATAATGTGAGGTTGCGCATTATTGGCGACATGAGTCGCTTTAGTTCCCGTTTGCAGGAGCGTATCCGTCTTTCGGAGGAGCTCACTGCGAATAATACCGGTCTGACCCTGAATATTGCTGCGAATTATGGCGGCCGTTGGGATATCATTCAGGGAGTCCGACAAATCGCCGAGCAGGTCCAGGAAGGTGCGCTGCGTCCCGATACCATCGATGAAGCCACCCTGTGCCAGTACACCTGCCTTAACGAGCAGGCGCCGGTTGATTTAGTAATAAGAACGGGCGGAGAACATCGCATCAGCAACTTTTTATTGTGGCAAATAGCCTATGCTGAATTGTATTTTACCGATGTCCTCTGGCCCGATTTTGATGAAGAAGTCTTTGAAGGTGCGCTGAATGCTTTTGCTCAACGAGAGCGTCGCTTCGGAGGAACCACGCCTAACGATGTCGTTGCATCCTAGGGGGACCTTTTGCTGAAGTATCGCTTGATTACTGCTTTAATTCTTATTCCTGCTGTTATTGCCGCGCTCTTTTTCCTGCCGCTGCTGGGATTCTCTTTGGTGACGTTGGCCGTTTGCATGCTGGCCGCCTGGGAGTGGGGACAGCTGGCTGGATTCGTTTCGTACAGTCAACGTATCTGGCTGGCGCTGCTCTTTGGGCTGCTGCTGGCCGTAATGCTGTTGACGATGCCTGCCTACCAACGTTCGGTACATGTGGTGCAGATCGCGGCGTCTCTGTGGTCCTCCGCAGCCTGGTGGTGTCTGGCGCTGGTGATGGTGCTGTCCTATCCGGCATCGGCTCTGGCCTGGCGGCATTCACGCATACTGCGGCTGGTCGCCGGCATGCTGACCATCATCCCGTTCTTTTGGGGCATGGTGACGCTGCGCCAACTGGGTTACGAAGCCAACTCATTTACCGGTGCGTGGTGGCTGCTGTACGTCATGTTGCTGGTGTGGGGCGCAGACAGTGGC